>JAEUUR010000394.1 GCA_016787465.1 Saprospiraceae bacterium
GATAGTCAGTAAATCAAAAATTTACCATCACTCAAATCATTAGTGCCGAAGGCGCTAGAATCATTTTAATCACAGTCTAACTACATGAAAAAAATTTTTCTCTTGCTCGTCTTGGCAAACGCCTGCCACCATACGCGAAAGTCGGAAGAACGGATAGAACGCTTTGAAACTGGTGTTATATCCCGGATAATTCCCATGATTGACGGTAAAAAAGAAGGCATCATGCGTGATTTTTACCCGGATGGAAAGTTGATGGCAGAGCGCGCTTTTCAAAACAACCTTCAGGAAGGCAAAACACGCATTTATTATCCTTCAGGCAACCTGAAAGAGGTGCAATACTACACAAATGGTTTACAAACGGACGGTGATACGCTCTGGTACGAAAATGGGGCTATCCAATTCTCCGTAACTTTTAAGGCGAATAAAAAGAACGGCTACCTGCGCAAATGGGATCAACAGGGTCAGTTGATTTACGAATCCAAATATTCAATGGATTCTCTCGTTGAAGTGAAAGGAGAACCCATTGAATATTATGAACGCAGAAATAACCCCGATTTTATCAAACCAAAACAACAATAGACTTAACGAACCAAGGTCACATCTCCTTTGAACAGAATGATTACGCCATCAATAAACCGAACTTTTGCCTGATAAACAAAAACTGCAGGACTAAGCGATTCGCCTTTGAATTTGCCGTCCCAACCATGCACCGGATCATTGGGCTGGAAAAATGTCTGCTCAAACAACATGGTTCCCCAACGGTCGAAGATGTGGAATGATTCGATTTCTGCTACATCGCGACCGCCAAAAATGTACAGGATAGGATCTATATTGCTCGTCGGGTTAAATACATTCGGCACGTAAATATTCCGCGGCTTTTCCAGCCTTACAACAACTTCATCCACTGCTTCGCAACCGTTTGTATCAATGACAGTTACAAGGATACGCCACGATTTGAGCGGAAGGAAATTTTGCTGGGTAATGACCCGATTGAGTGTTGAATCAAGTAGAGGCGACCAAAGCACCGTGTCCAGAGCGGAGAGTGGCAAACTGGTTTGAACGGAAAGGTGCACCGAATCGCTTAATTCAGCTTCCACATCGGCGCCCAGGTTTGCCGTGAGCAGCGGCGGTTCAATCACATTCAAAATTGGCGTGGTGGTTTCGCAGCCATTCTGATCCAGTAATATGACGGTATATGTACCCGCTCGCAGGCCCTGGAAAACCGGACTTGCTTGATAAGTCACTCCACCATCAATGGAATACAAAACCGGCGGATGCGCGGCGGTAATTGAATCAATAGAAATGACACCGTCTTCATCGCCGAAGCAGCGAATACTGTTCACGCTGATCGCCTCGGCAACAGGCGGCACATTGTCGAGCACGACGTTGGTTTCGTCGGAAGCACTGCAACCGGCCAGGGTAGTTACGGTCAGTGTATAAATGCCTGCTTCATCAACAATAATCTGCTGCGTGGCGCCAACTGGCGTGCCGTCCAATGTCCAAACGAAGTTGCCAGGTGTTGTAGCGGGGCCTCCAAGCGTAACCGTAGCGAAATCACAATTGATGGCTTGATCCTCTCCGGCGTCTGCAACAGGTAGCGGATTCAAGATTACTGTAACGGTTTCGGCATCGTTTGGACAGGGTGCAGCTGCGGTCAACTGATATTGGAACGTATATACTCCGGCTTGCTGACCGGTTGTTTGAAACGATCCGGTATTTGCATTGAAACCTGTAGATGGGTTTGTGGAGGTTTGGGTCCAAATGCCAC
>JAEUUR010000426.1 GCA_016787465.1 Saprospiraceae bacterium
ACAGGCTCTAGGGCCTAATGAACTGTCCAGATTTTGGTCGCTGTAATTCGGGTGGAGGCTCCACACTTAATCAACGGTTTTACACCAACATGAATTCGGAGTGTCCTCCACCTTTTTTTGGTCCCCCAATATACGACATGATTAATAGATTACATAAATACTAGATTGTTGAAGGAGAGGGTTGATGGGCGATTAACGGCAGAATTAATTATTGGGTGTTTTGAATAAAAAGAGCTACAAATATTGCGGCGCGATGACCCTACAAATATTGCGGCGCGATGCGCCTTTTTGATATTGTTCTTCTCCTTTGCATCCAACAGTGGTGTGTTTTAATGCCTCCAGTACAACATGAGGATAGTCAGAAAAAATAAAACCCATCAAATCAACCATCCAAAATCCACATCAAAAATCAACAATCATGTAATCCAGTAATCATGTAATAAATCTGCAGCGCAAACACCCCAGCAAAGAAGCACTCACCCCGCCGTGTCCATCACCCGGCGCCCACCATGACCGCCCAAAAATACGGATGCCGCTTGCCTTGCGGGTCGTTCATAAAATCCAGTTTGGCCTGATGAAGCGCTTGTGCAACATTGCTTCCTTGTTGCCTGCTGCGGTAAAAGTATTGCATAAACAAGGCGTGACTTTCCAGGTCAACCTCCCACAGTGAATACACCAGCCGTTGCACGCCCGCCTGCATAAACGCGCGCGCAACGGAGTAAACGCCATCGGCAGTCTGCCGGCCTTTGCCGGTTTCACAGGCTGAAAGGATCAGCAAGGAAGCCCGGCAACGCGCGGCTGCAATTTCATAACTGTACAAGGGGTCGCTTTTGCCGCTTCGATCCAGCCCAAAATACACCGTTTGCGCATGGCGATCATTTTCATTGCTTTCGGCATGCAACAACAAATGCAACACATCGAAACGGTTCATTTCTGACAAAAAGCTTTTAGCACGGCAGTTTTCACCTTCAAAAATGCGCCCTGTCGAAGGGAAAGATTTGGAAAAAGCCTGCCTGATTTCTGATTCGTAAATCAGCGCGAATGGACTTTCCGATGGCCCGTAGGTGAACAGCGCAGCACTTGCAACCTCTTGCGTTTCACCTGCATCCAACGTATTCAAAAGCCGCAACGCCGGTGTGTAACGCACCGCGCATGGAAACTGACAAAGCAGGTAAGGCGCTTTTTTAAAAGCATCTTGGGGTTTCAACGCAGCATCTAAGGGTTGACACAACAATGTTTCAAAGGGAATCAAATGCAACGGGCCGTCGGGAATAATGGTAAGTTGTGTCACTTGTTCCAGCCGGATGTGGCCGAGTAATATCCGGTACAAACTATACCCCGTATTTGAAAACTCTACGGTCGATTGACTGCTTTCGTTCGTTGGTTCCGTTGAAATCATTTCATACCATTTCCTGCATTGATTCAACAAATCGGTTTTCGAAAGATCCGTTTCAAAAATATCCATTTGCTGCTTGCCGATTACCAATGTATGCAGGTATTTTCCGCTCAAAGAATAGTCCACCAACAATTCACCGGGTTGGAGCATGCTAATTACCGATGCAAGTTTCGGCATGGCAGGCGAAATGAAATGTGTGTACTCCGGATACTGCCGTTGCAACAGTTCATGTAAACTATCGGCCTGGTTGTGTAAATATACCAGCTCGCTCGCCAACGGATTTTTCGCCCTGGCAACGTTGATTTTGTTATTCAAATCACGAATGGTTTCGATCAATTCTGAGTACGTCGAGCCGGCTGCTTCCGGATTGTCGATGCGTTTGTTGCGCTGCAGAATGTATGATTTTTGCCTTTCACTGAATTTGATGGCCAGATCGAAACACACAGCTTTATTTCCGCCCGATTTCCACAAAGCATGCACGCAGCGCAGCGCATTTGGGTAAATATCGCCGGCCGTTTCTTCAGAAAGCGACAGCAGCCCGTCTTCACTGTTATCCGAAGCGCTTTTGAACATGGTTTGATCGGCGGCTTCAAACAGGCGAATGGCCAGGTAGAGTGCCTTGGCGTTCTTGTGACTATTGGAAAAATAGTTGTCCATCTGCATCTTTCCCCATAAACTGAATGATTTGAAGGGGTTTTTTGTATGCAGGAAAATGTCCGGTTTCAAGAGGGAATCCAGCGGCCAATGTTGTTTTTGATAGGGGTAATGTGTGAGCAGATCCTCCCTCCAGTAATAAAACGCGGAATCCATTTTTCCTTCCGAGCCGTATAATTCTGTAAGGGTGCGCAGGGTCAGACTCCGCTCCCGGTAGGCGCCAACGGGGTTATCGGCCCGAATGCGGTGGAATGCCAGGAAGTGTGCTTTTGATTTTTGGAAGTCGCCATTTTCGTAAAAATAGTCGCCAAGCAAAGCATCGCGGTGATAATACAAACTTCCCCATTGCGCTGTTGTTTCATCAAACAACTTTAGACATGTATTGAACTCGTTTTGAGTTTTGGAAGGGTCGATGGCATATACGTTGAGCCGGTCTTTGAGAATTTCCTGCACCCTGTTGTTGTTGCAGGCGGTCAACAATCCATAAGCCTCAGACAACAACGTGTCAGCCCTGGCCAGGTTGCCGGTAATGCGTAAAATCCGGGCTTCATTGGCCAGTGCACGTGCCATGACGACTGTGTCGGGATATGGAGCCAGGCGGCTTGCAGCAACTGCTTTGCGGGCATGCTCCATACTTTCGTCGTACCCCCAGCGGATACGAAGCTGCACGGCCATGCCAAACTCGGTTTCGTTTTGGTAAACAATCGGCAGTGATTGCGTCAGTTCATAGGCCTTACTGATATATTTCCGGGGCGCCTGGGTATCGCCGAGCAATTCATAATAACAAAGCCCCAACCAATTAAGCGTGGAAGCAATTTTCCAATGATTTTCAGGATATACCCGGCGGTAGCCTTCCAGCGCTTGTTTAAACAACACCATGGCGCCTGTATCGGGTTCGAAACGATGATATTTCAGGAGTGCCTGGTTAAAACGGTAGTCGGCCCGATCAGCATCCTGGACAAAAAAGGTATCCTGTTGTTGTAAAAACCTGCCGGCCAGGCTGTCCTGATAGGTTTGCAGGCAAGAATAAGCAGCCTGGTTGAGCACATACCGGCGTTCGTTGGCATTCCATTTGTGGTTTTCGTTTAGCAGACTAATGAACGCATCGGCAGCTTTGACATAATCGCGTTGGTATTTCAAGTGGTCGGCTGCTGCGATTGCCCGGTTTACCTGCGTTTGATAAATGTAATCCTCCAGGTTGACTGGTGTTTCCGGAGCAAAGGAACAATGTTGAAATGTCGTTCCAAGCAAACAAATGCCGAACACAATAAACAGCTTGCAGCTCACTGTGTCCGGCGTTATTTCTTCAGCCATTTTACCGAATTCACTCGCTGCATTCCAAGTTCCCGGATGAAGTACATTCCCTGCGGCCAATGCACCACAGAACGGGAATTAACCCCTTCCGACAAACGCCAAATACCGATGCGACGCCCTGTTAAATCAAGGCATTCGACGAGTTTGTCCTCGGTACATTCAATCCAAATCAGGTCGGAAGCCGGGTTTGGCCACACATTAAACCCGACTTCCTCAGGTGTTTCATTCACGCCTGAAACAACACAATTTGGATCGTAGGCTTTGCCTGGCGAGCCGCCAGGGCAACCGGCAATCCAGGAAACAGGGTCGTTGAGCAAGGTTTCAGTTTGAAGTTTTTCAAGTGTTTTACCTGTTCCATCGGGTTCTTCCGGCCAGGGCTGCAGGTCGCGATACAACATGCACAAAGCCAGTTTCCCATCTGGCCGATACAACCTGATCATATCGCTGCTGTTACTCAAACCAAAGCCCAGTGGGCCGATTTGACCGGCAATTCCAGGGTGTTGCGCCTCAAATTTATCCTGGTCTTCCACCACCACAAGATAGGGCGCTGTAATACTTAATAGCGTGCCGGCAGGGATGATGTACTCGTGGAGGTCGTCGGCGTCGCGGATAGCCCAGCCGCTCAGATCAAGCGTTTGGTTGCCGGGGTTATGGAGTTCGATCCAATCGCCGGCATCGGTGTTGTCGGCTGAATGGTAGTTTACTTCACTGATCCATCCGGATTCCAGGCAGGGTTGGTAATTTTCGCCCGGGGAACCGCCGACACAACCATTAAACCACGATTCCGGTGCGTTCGGAATCTGGGCGCCATCGCGGTATTCGAGTGTCAGACCCCAGCCATCGGCCAGCGCCGGCCAGGGCGATTGATCGTCGTATTGCGCATAGGCATACAAATTGCCAAGCCGATCGATTATGCGCACTTCGTCGCTTGCGTCGCTCAGTTCAAACCCCAGGTTTTGGTTGAGATAGTTGGATACGCCAGGATAAGCAGCTTGGAATTTTTGCGGATTTTCGCAAACCACCAAATGTCCTTGTGCAGGAACGACCGTACCGGTTGGAATTTCAAAACGGTGGTACCAATCCTGATCGCCGATGAAATAACCGGATAGGTCTATCGGCACAGCGCCATCATTGCGCAGTTCAAACCAGTCGCCTCCACCCAGCGTTTTTTCCGGGTGGTAATTGATTTCGCTGACGGTCAGTGGTGCATTGGCGGCTTGCCCGCTGAAATTAGCGGTAAACGTGGTATTTGATGTGATATTGACCGTAAAACTATGGTCGGTGGCATTGGTTATGAACGAATTGGCCGTCCAGTTTGAAAAAGTAAAACCCGGATTCGGAATAACTGTTACTGTCACCGGATTTCCGTCAAAATAAATGCCCGTCCAGGGAAATTGGTCCGGAATAACCGTAGATATTTTGACGGCGCCGGCGCCGGGCGGGTTGACATCCAACGTGACATTTACGTTTTTAACCAAATTAAAAGCCTCCCGGATATGCTGCCGTTGAAAATTCGGGCGCTGGGTGTAGAAATTTTTCAACACCTGCACCGCCTGGCTCCAATGGTTGAAGTTCCCTGTGCCCCAACGCTGGTCGTGTCGCTCAATTTCCGGACTGATCTCACTGGCGCTTTGATCAATGAGCTGATGCGCCCTGGTGCTTGCAAACGCTGTATTCATCAAATCGGCGAAGCGGTTGATAAAAAATTGACGGTATGTTTGGTTGTCGAGCAAGCTGCGTAACATACGGCCATACCTGGAGTCGTTGGATAGGGTGGTCGACAACACATCGCAGGAAGAGCAAGCTGAACCGCCATTGGGATTTCCGGACGAATAGGATACATCCCACAAAAGGAATTTCCATGGCGCATTCTTTTTAGTTTTGAACAAGCGGAAATTATTGAAATAATCCTGCAGCCAGTCGGTGCTGGCTACGTAAATTTCAGTTTGCATGTAGTCGGTAAAATTGTCGAGGTCGAGCAGTGTGGAAGCTGCCTGAAATTGTTGAACGTTGCTCATGTCGTTGTTCCAAATAAAATCCGACATGGCGTAAAAATCGTCGATGGTGCCATATTCTGCTACATAGTCGCCTTGGCCAAAGTGCGTTTTAACCATATTGACCGAATCCGGGTTTGCGCCATAGTTGTCCCTGACAAAATAATGATCGAGCCGTTCGCGGGCAACATAATGCCCCCAGTATTGTCCGTTGATGAAAGCGATCACATTTCGGAACGCTGCGCGTCCGGCATGTGTTTCGGCGGCCAGTTCATTCACGATACGATCACGCATGCGCGCTTGGGTCCAGTCGTCGTCTTCATTGCGGATCCGGAATGAATGATAGCTCTGAATCGGTTTGTCGGGTGAAAAGATCGGGTATTTGATTTCACCGGTGCTGCCGAATTCTTCGTCCACATCGAATTGCAGGCTTTTTTGAGGAAAACCGACCGACCAGTTTCCCACCACATATCCGGCATAATAGTCTGAGAATTTACGTTGGCCGGCGTTGTCAAAATATTCGACGCTGAGTGCGCCTTTATCGGAATAATTATCGTAAACGGCAGAAAATTCATCGGGCGGAATGGTGATGGAAACGACGGGCAATGTCACATTTTCATCGATGAGATAGGAGGAGAAAGCCACCGCAGATGGCAACTTCCCGCTTTCAAACTGCCGGGCTTTTACTACGGTATTTGCGGGAATGGAAATGGCGGATGTATAAAGTTGCGAAGAGGCATCCGGCTCTGAACCATCGGTGGTATAACGAATGGTTCCGCTACCTGTCAGGGGCAAAGATTGAGTGCCTTGATAAAAACCTGCGGGCAATGCAAAGCCAGGTAATGCGGCATATTCCTGGGGGCAATCCCAACCATTGGTAGCGCCTGGAGTTGGGTTGTCGGTAATGCACCAGGGGCCGTCGTCGTTCAGGCGCATGCGCGCATGTCCGGGCTGGAGCTGCCCGATAGTCAGGGAATCGACGATATTGCCTGAAGGATCGAACAAGGTGATTTTTTCTGAAAAATTGAGTTTAAAATCGGTGTGTAGGGCCCCATTTGAGGTAGTGCCACCCGGGTTGAACCAGGAAGGCACCGGACCGAAGATTTGGGTGGGTGTTTCCATGCCGAGGTGCAGGAATGTCCGGCCGCTGAGGTCAGATGATGACAAGGTCACATTATGGATCTCGACGGCCAGGGTATTGGCACCAACATTCATCAGGTTTTGAACCTGCAACGTATTCAAGGAATAATTTTCAAAGGTGCCAGTAACTTCTCTTTCCTGACTGGCAAGGGTGGTATGGTCAGGTGTGCCGGGGATGTTGCCGCTTCGGGCAATTTCCACCCCGTTGAGGTAAGCCACGAAACCATCGTCGTAATCCATGCTTAAAATTACGCCTGCAACAATGGAAGGATCCGACAAGTCAAAACTGTAACGATAATACACCGCGACAGTGCCGTTGGGTACGATGGTTGCATCGTCGCCGTCGCCATATCCGAAACCGCCCGGGCCGGTCGACCATCCTGCGGGGTTGAATACCGGTTGTTTCCAGTCGGAAGGGGGTGCGGCAGTTCCAAGCCGGTAGTGCCAAATATTGGATTCATACACAGCCGTTTCCCAGTGATCGATACCGTTGCCACCTGCATCCTGGCCCCTGTTTTTTCCGGATGCAAAAACGATGATACGCTCGCCGGGTTCGATATTGGTTTCGGGCAGTATCCAGCGGCTTGCAAAACCGCCATCGCTCAGGGCCCAGCCCTGGAGGTTGGCGGGAAGATTTCCGCCGTTTTGTATTTCGATCCAATCAGGCCGGTCATTGTCTTCATCAACAAGTTGACCGGTATTGGAAGGGGCAACTTCTGTAAGTCTGATTTGAGCAGTTAATACGAATGGAAACAGGAGCAGAACAGGGAGTAATTTCATTGAAATAGAATTTGGCGCAAAGAATTCAGACATTTGTGCTTGCTTGATGGACAGATGATAAAGAATCAAGTTAAAAGGCTAAACCATGACACTGTTTAAAAACAAAAATATCCACCGCTTGTCAGTTGCAATAATACTGTGCGTGGCGTTATTTTCCAGTTCATTTTGGACACAATCTCAAAATTCGCCAGGATTGTCCGATCGGAAGGCCGTTCAGATTGCCAAAGAAGTGATGAAGGCAATGGGCGGCCAAAAAGCCTGGGACAACACGCGCTGTATATCCTGGAATTTTTTTGGAAGGCGCACCTTGCTTTGGGATAAATGGAGCGGAATGGTGCGTATTGAATGGCAAAAGACGCCTCGCAAGGTGATCGTAAACCTCAACGACGGAAGCGGTAAGGTTCAACTGAATGGCGTAGACCAAACCCATCCGGATTCGCTGGCCAAATACCTGAAAATGGGAAAGGAAGTTTGGATCAATGATTCGTATTGGCTTGTTATGCCTTTCAAACTGCTCGATCCAGGTGTGACTTTAAAATATCAAGGCAGAGATAAAACACCGGATGGCCGAATAGCCGACTTATTGCAACTCACGTTTAATCAGGTTGGCGTTACCCCCGACAATAAATACAAAGTATGGGTCGACAAAGAAAGCAGGTTGATCACGCAGTGGGCCTATTTTGAAAAATTCACCGATGATACGCCCAAACTCATCAATGCCTGGGCTGAATACAAACCATACGGCGAAATTTTGCTTTCTGGTAACCGGGGTGAAAGAGGTAATTTGTATCCAATTGAAGTGACGAACACAGTGCCAGAAGGCATGTTCGAGCGATGGTAGCCGATTTCCACCAACAAAACCGATTTGTTTTAAGGAATTGTTTACTTTCGTCGCTTCAAGATTCAGCAAGCTGCCATGTCCAAAGACCAATGGATAAGGATTTTTGTCGTGGAAGATGATCCCGTTTATCAGCGGGTCGTGAAATATTTGATGGAACGCGATCCGGAACATGAAGTGCATGTTTTTTCGAGCGGTCAGGCATGTCTGGATCAATTGTCGTTGAGGCCGCATATTATTTCCCTGGATTATACGCTTCCGGATATGACCGGAGAAGAGGTGCTTAGTCGGATTAAATCATTCGATGCCGATATTGGCGTGGTGATTTTATCGGGACAACAAGACATCGGAACAGCCGTCCAATTGCTGCGCAAAGGGGCTTTCGATTATATTACCAAGGATAAGGAGACACAAGACCGGTTACAAAATACCATTCATCACCTCAAAAAGCAAATAAGCCTTGAACGTGAGGTGAGAAATCTGAAAGCGGAACTGGTAGAAAAATATGATTTTGGTAAATTTTTGATCGGCCAGAGTAAACCCATGCTTGAAGTTTTCCGCCTGATTTCCAAGGCTGTCCGGTCTGAAATTACCGTTTCAATCCAGGGTGAATCCGGCACCGGCAAAGAGGTGGTTGCCAAGAGTATTCATCACAATTCCAGCAGGCAAAAAGGGCCGTTTGTAGCCCTGAACATGAGCGCAATTCCCAAGGATTTGATTGAAAGCGAATTGTTCGGGTTTGAAAAAGGCGCGTTTACCGGCGCGCTGGCACGTAAAAAAGGGCAATTTGAACTGTCTGACGGCGGCACCCTTTTTCTGGATGAGATCGCGGAAATAGATGTCAGTTTACAAGCCAAACTGTTGCGCGCAATACAAGAGCGGCAGTTTTTGCGGATCGGCAGCGAGTCGCCTGTTTCCTTCGATGCACGCCTGATTGTAGCTACCCATAAAAACCTGGCCGAGGAAGTAAGGGCGGGTCGTTTCAGGGAAGATCTTTATTACCGGTTACTCGGGTTGAGCATCAAACTACCTCCCCTGTGCGAGCGTGGAAACGATATTCTGTTGTTAGCCAACCATTTTCTGAGACAATCACCCCAGGCTAAAGGTGTCCCGGTGCGCGAACTTTCAAAAGAAGCAAAAAACAAACTTCTATCGTATCATTATCCCGGCAACGTCAGGGAGTTGATGGCAACCATTGAACTTGCATCGGTTATGGCAGAAGGAAAATTTATCGAACCTGATGACATTACATTTTCCAACCTTATTTCAGCGCATGAATTTTTAAACGATGAAATGACCATGGAAGCGTATAAAAATAACATCATTCGATACTATTTAAAGAAATATGAAGGGAATGTTCAAGCCGTGGCACAACATTTGGACATAGGGAAATCAACCGTCTACCGCTTTCTCCAGGAAGAGACTTAAAACAAGCCTTCCACTAACAATCTTCTGCCATGTATATTCCAAATGTGACTACTGCTGACATGCTTTCCGGAATCGAATCTTTAAAAGTTTCGCCAGGCGAAGTAGTGATGTTGCTCATATGTGAAAAATCCGAACCGAATATTCCTGAATTGATCGCACACTTGAATGAAAAGCCCGTTGTTTACTTCGGGGCCATTTTCCCTGGTGTGATTTATGGTAAAAAAAGTTATGAAACCGGTGCGATTATTGTCAAATTCAGGGCTGTTCAAACTCCGATCACAATCAGTGAAATCGCTGCCAACAAATTTGATGGATTGAACGAGGTTTCTTCAAAAGGTTATACTACCGCCATAGTTCTGGTAGATGGCCTGTCAAACCACAATTACAAACTCCTCGAACAACTCAACAATGCCCTTGGCGAGCACTGCGATTTTATTGGGGCCGGCGCCGGTTTTATGGATCTAAACCGGGTGCCGTGTGTATTTTCAAATGAAGGTTTCTTTCAGGATGCTGCCGTCGTGTGTATCATTAAAAATGAGGTTAAGTTAGGCGTGAGACACGGTTGGATGGCCATGGAAGGACCTTTGGTGGCTACCAAAGTGGAAGGAAATGTGTTGTACCGTTTGAACTGGGCAGCGGCCGACCATGTTTATCGCCAAATCGTGGAAAAGGCATGCGGCATTCCATTATCCAAGGAAAATTTCATGAGTATTTCACAAGGGTATCCCCTGGGTATCGTACGTGAAATGCAGGATGATATTGTGCGCGATCCCATTTCGATTGGAGCGGAGGGAGAAATATTTTTTATCGGAGATATTCCACCCAATGCGGTGTTGCACGTGTTAAAGGGCGATCCAGATAACCTGTTGTCGGCCGCCAGGCAGGCGATGGTCGATTGTGGCGCTGACAACAACCACCCGATCAATGCTGAATTCACCTTTGTGGTCGATTGTGTGACCCGCGCGTTTTACCTCAACGAACGATTCGATGAGGAATTGGAATTAGTACATCAGGCGCTTCATATCACACGACCTGCCCAGGAGCCATTTGGCGTGCTCAGTTTAGGCGAAATTTCATCCAATGGCGGAGGCGTGCTCGAGCTGTTTAACAAAACAATCGTAATCGGCGCCTTTATGCCGGAATAGGGCAATTATGGCAGAAAAAAACAAAATCATACAGGATATTTCACTTCTGTATGAATTATCACTTCTGGTAGGCAGCACCCTCGATCCAGTGGAAAATTGCCACAGTTTTTTGCGCACCCTCGTGACGCGCAAAAGCCTGACGTTCGGTTCCGTTTGGCTAAACCGGCCTGACATCAACAAGGATACCACCGGGTTGAAACTGTTTTACATATTCCCCGGCCATCGGCAAGGCGACATCTATGCCGATGCTGCACATTGGATGGCAAGTGCGATGGGTGAGCGTCCTTATTTGAATGTACCATACCATGCACACGGTTTTGAAAATTTGATTCAGGAAAAAAAGGTGGGTAAAGGCAGTTATGCCATTTTTAAACTAGGCAACCTGGGTTATTTGAAATTGTTTGCTGAAAACCGGCCGGAAGGATTTCAAATTTATGAATTAGAACAACTCACACAGGTAATTGAAAAGCTAAGTGTTTCGCTTGATGGCAGTTTTGCGCATGCACAATTGAAAGAAGAAACCGAACGCAGGGTGATTGCGCAAACCCAGATGGAATCCCTGATTTCCAATCTTAAAGTGGGTATCCTGTTGGAAAATGAACAACGCGTCATTTCCCTTGTCAACAAAACATTTTGTGAAATATTCGGTATCAACGAAGGCCCTCATGCGTTGATTGGACGGGATTGCGACAATTGTTCCCAATTATCAAAACACTTGTTTTCAGATGCCGAGGCATTCGTTGAAGGAATAGATGCGGCCATTGCAAACCGAAGGATGATTGAAAGCGAAGTGCTTTTGCTTTCCGACGGCCGTATCCTGGAACGCGACTCCATCCCCATTTTTACAGCAGGGCAATATCATGGGCATTTGTGGCAATACCGCGATGTGACGGAAAAACATTATGCGCAAGTTGCTTTGAGGGAAAGCGAGGAAAAATACCGCGGTGTGTTGGAAAACATGGAATTGGGACTGGTGGAGGTCACCTTGGATGAGGTCATCATCCGGCATAACAATGCGTTTTGTCAAATGCTCGGATATGAGCCGTATGAACTGATCGGCCGGTCAGGCTTTGATTTGATTCTTACACAGCGTTCCAAAGATTTTATGGCCCAGCTGGTAGAAGACCGAAAAAAGGGTCTTTCCGGTGTGTACGAAATTCAACTTATCAAAAAAGACGGATCTACGATGTGGAGTATGGTGAGCGGAGCGCCTGTAAAAAATGCGCAGGGACAAACCATCGGCACCATCGGTATTCTGTTCGACCTCACCAACCGCATCAAACTCGAAACCGAACTGGCCGAAGCAAAACAAGCAGCCGACAGGGCTCGATTAGCCGAACGACAATTCCTGACCCACATGAGCCATGAAATCCGAACACCAATCAATGCGGTGATCGGAATGACCCACTTGCTGTACGACACCCAACCTGATCAAACCCAGCGTGAATACCTGGATAGTTTGAGCTTCTCGGCAGAAAGCCTGCTTGCCATCGTTGACGACATACTTGATTTGTCCAAAATTGAAGCCGGAGAAATTGAATTTGAACAGAAACCTTTCGATTTGGGGTATTTAATCAAATCGCTTCACCAGACATTCCAATATAAGATCCAATCAAAACCTGTACAATTTACCTACGATATCGACCCGGCGATTGTCAATTTTGTGACAGGCGATCGTACCCATTTAAACCAAATACTGACGAATTTACTGAGCAATGCCGTCAAGTTTACCGAACAAGGCGCCATTTCAATCGCGGCCAAACTACTTGAACGCCGGGAAGACCTGATGTATATTCAATTTACAGTGACAGATACCGGCATAGGCATTGCGGAAAACAAACTTGAACTGATTTTTCAAAATTTCAAACAAGCAGATATCCAGGTTTCCAGAAAATATGGCGGCACCGGTTTAGGCCTTACAATTGTTAAACAACTTGTAGAGCTGCAAGGCGGCAGCATTCTGGTTGAAAGTCAGGTTGACAAAGGCTCGAGGTTTAGCGTCGTTTTACCTTTTACCGATTCAAAAGTAGCGATTAACAGCAGCGAAGCCTTATCAAAACATGACTTTCTTCCCAACGGAAACAGGCTAAAAAACAAACACTTTCTGGTAGTGGAAGACAATCAGGTGAATCAAATGCTGATTTGCAAAACGATCCAATCCTGGGAAGGCACCTTTGAAGTAGCCAATCATGGCAAAGAAGCGTTGGAATTAACCGCAAGGGAAAAATTTGATGTAATTCTGATGGATATCCACATGCCGGAATTGGACGGGTTTGAAACAACCAGGGTATTACGCGCAGATTCGTCCAATCAAAATTGCCAGGTGCCTGTCATAGCGCTCACGGCTGTGGCCATGCCTGAGGAAAAACGACGGGCATTGGAAGTGGGTATGAACGGTTTTCTGACCAAACCCTATGCTCCGCACCTGCTTGAGGCTTACATTGTCGATGCCATTCAAAATCAAAAAAACCCAATTGAATATACTGAAAACGAACCTTCTGTTGCTCCGTTTGAAGAGATCAACCTAAGCTACCTGACTGAGCTTGCAAAAGGAGATGAAACGTTTTTAAGGGATATTATTCATACCTACTGTGTTGAAACACCTCCTTTGTTGGCAAAACTGCAAGCCTGTCTGACAACCAATGATTGGGAACAAATGGGCAAAGTGGTACACCAGCTAAAATCAAATTACACCATGTTTGGAATGGAAGCCCTCAGAAAAAAGGCGATTCAACTGGAAACCGATATCAAATCGGGCCGGTGCGAGGCTCTCCGGTTAAAGTCCGCAGTAGAATGGTTGATCGAAGAAACCGGCCGGTTGTTACCAAAGTTAACCAACAAACTCTTGTAAAAGCATGTCATATCGCCATAACCAAACATGAAGATTTAATTTTGATGAATACAAGTGACCTGCCCCCATTTCAAAACGACGGTCAAAGGATCGACCTGAAATTCAGGCAACCGGGCAACGCGTGGCATCAAATTAACATCATGTGGCGTGTATGTTGTTTACCCATCCATCCATTCGATATTACTGTGGGGCATTTATTTTTCTGTTGAGCGCTTGCGTACAAAAATCAAGCGCTCAACAAGGAATCAAATTTCAACCAAACCCGGATCCGGATCACTATTTTTTTGCGCCCTCCGGCCTCCGTGCCGAAACCGGCAAACGCAATTTCAATAACACCTCCCTGATTTTTTTTCACTCCAATCAGTCAAAAAGTAATGGCCGATCCGTAGGTTGGGGGTTGGTTCCAACTTTTGTAACAGGCCAAACCAACGATATTCCTATCTGGATTACCGCTGCCAAAAGGTGGCAAACAGGAAACCCGAACATCAATCCATGGCTCGGTGGCGTATTTCTCAAACTAGCGGATGATTCAGAAAACGACGGTTGGATTTTTAATTCGGGAGTCACCTTCGGCACGAAAGAAAAACATGTCAGCGCAGGTGGGTTTATCGGTTCTTTCGATAAACATGCCGCCCCTTTCAAAGGCTTCATGCTCAACGGCCAGGTGCGTTTATGGACGCACTCGTGGCTCATCTGCGAAAACTACCTGGCACTTCGCCAGGGCTCCCTTACTCCGATTTGCCTTTGGGGGTTTCGCAAAAAAATGCGCAAAATTTCTATGGAACTAGGTGGCGGTTGGACAAAGATCAGCGCTTATCAACCAGAAACAGGTTTTTCTGAAAGTCAATACGTCCCGTTTCCCTGGGTGAGTATCGTCATAGGCTTGCCGAAAAAACCGGAGTTGCCGAATTTCGACCCATCGCCCTGAGTGTTTACCCTTGTGTACGATCACCCAGGCGTTTTCTAAGCAGCCTAACCCCGCCGATAAAAAAGGGAAGTGGCAACAAGGCAAACAAGTAAGCGCCGCCGAATCCGCGTTTAACCACCAACTCCGTCGGATCTTCCGGGTTGATCCAGCACGGGATCTGAGCACCGACCGTCCATTCCCTGATTTCTTTTTCGCGCTGTTTTCTTCCTCCAAACTCCAGAAAAGAATCCGGGTCATATCCCGAGCCGTACATGGTTTTGCCCTGATACTCAAATTTTAGAGCCAACGCGATGGAATAAGCGGTGTTGTTTTGTTGTGACCTGGTTGATTGATACCGTGCAGACGTCGTCGAAACGTCCATGTGCCGCCCAATGATGGTTCCCTGCGTTTCAACCCATTTGCTACATATTTGAATATCCTTCCAGGCCATGGCGCCAAAAAAGCACCAGAAGCCGATGGGCATCATCCAAAGGAACGTCAAAGCTGCCGCCCGCCTTGTGGCATCGGCTCCGGAAGCGCTTCTTCGATTCATCAAGGCTTTGAATACCATCCAGGCCAGCAGGCTAAGACCTAGCCAGAGCAACACCATCAAACCGGCATTGGTAACAAACACCGAGCCTGCGCTCACGCCGCCTGAGTAAGGTCGTTGTTCCAGGGTGATGGTGGGATGTTCCCAATATTCGCTTCCGGTGTGTGAAAAATCAACCAAGCGCATTCGAACCGACAACGCATCGCCCTTGGCTTCATTAAAAGTAAAGAGTTGCAATGTAGCTCGGCGTTCCGTGCCGGCGGGCAAGTCGAGGTAATGGGTTAACATGCCTGCGTCATGATCTACCTGAGCGCTGTCTAAACCCTCGATGCCGGCTAAAAAACCGGCGCCTCCCCAATCCAATTGCAAAAACATGGGCATGCCGCCACCATCGCCGGTATTACGCAGTACCAGGTCATACAGGACAATGGAAGAGGTGAGCGGTGTTTGGGTGCGCGGCGTGATGGTAGAAGTGGAGAAATCTGGGCCGGCCAAACAGTTCCCCGACGCGATCAGCAGCGAAAACACCACAGCAGAAAAAAGATTCAGTTTCACTTGGAACAAATGGAGATGTTTTTACTCAAACAAGGATATGTTTACGTTGCGAAACATAAGCACTTCTTTGGAATTCGATTTGAAAAATTATTTAATGACTAGTGGTGAACCAACTTAATAGCTGAACAAGATGTACAACTAATTCGTCCCTCAATAGCCACATTATTCAAAGCTGGTTGGCATTTCTTGAAACACAGTCTTTTTCCAACATTCAGGTATTTTTATGACAAAATACAGGCGAAAACAAGATTTCAAACCTCAGGTTATGCAGGCCCTGAAATGGCTAAGCATGGTGTTTCTGGTGGTAGCCGCCTACGGCTGCCTAAAAAAAGGGTGGATTATATTGGCAGGCACATCTACCACCGGGTGGGTCACTGAAATACGCAGCAAATCCGGCGGCTTTAAAACTACCCCTTCGTATGCGCCGGTGATAGCATACAAGGGCGCCGGGGGGTATCCCAAAGTTTACGAATCCAACATGTATTCGTCGCCCGCGCGTTACAAGGTGGGCGATAAGGCGCCGCTTTGGTATTGGAAGGAATGGGTTTTGTTGAAGTCGATCAGCATGTGGACCAATACTATCATCACAGGTGTTTTCGGGCTGTTTTTTGTGCTGGTTGGGTATCTGACAAAGAAAAAAGACCTTCGGTTTGACCATTGAATAAACTCAACGAAAACTGAATACCGATAGCATTTGTTCCATTGAAACGCTGTTCTGTCAGGCAAACAACATCGATGAAAATCATATCAAATGTTGTAATGCGTCATGGTGTTTCTAAACCCTGACCGTCAATTTTGTCGTATGAAAAGTCGATTGTTTTTATTGCTTTTTTTGTGTTTGTCGGATCAGCTTGCCGCAAGTATACCCAAACACCATGACCCTTGCGACTCGCTGTTCTTATCCAACGGACGAGGATACGCCATTAAAAACCTGCAAACGACTCCGGAGGGAATCTCCTTTGTTTTTTGCGACGACCCTAGTTCGCAGGTACATCAGGCGCCCTGGATGCAGATTGCCCGCATCAAAAAAGCGGATGGAACGGAACTTGTTTCACCTGCTCTCACGACCCCTTCCATTTCGGAGCCGCCCTTAACCCCCGCTGAACAAGCGCTGGAAGACAAGGTGATTGGGTTGAAAAAAACTTCTAACTGGATTTTCCCTTTGTTGTTTGTGGGAGGCCTTGGAATTTTCCTGGCCATCATTGTACTAATCACAGCACAGCAACGGTTAAGAGCGATAGTTGGCCACCCACGCGAAGCCAAGTTACGCAAGATTTTGAAACGTATTAAGTTGCGTTCCTGGCTGGTGATCGGTTTGTTTGTCGTGGCAGCAGTTATCCTGATTAGCTGGTTAATTGTAATTTTGGGCCTTTAGCAGTCACTCATTGGGATCTGCTTTCCACCGATTCAAGGGTCTTTATTTATTACCAAATCAACAAAAGTGCAAAGACGAACCTTTGTAAAAAACGCCGGCGTGGTGCTACTTGCCCCCTCGGTGCTGGCATCCTGCGGAACCGATGAATCCGACTTCAAAAACAAATCTGTTCTAGTCGTTGGCGCCGGCATTTCTGGTCTGGCGGCAGCCAAAAAGTTAAAAGACAAAGTGTTTACGGTTACCGTACTCGAAGCCCAGGATCGCGTTGGCGGCCGCTTGCGGAGCAACCGCTCGCTGGGTATTGCTTTTGATGAGGGCGCGAGCTGGATTCACGGCGTCGACGGCAACCCGATCACCAGCCTGGCACAGGATGCAGGCATGACTACCTTTCACACCGACGATGAAAGTATCATTGCTTACGATCTGGGCGGCACTGCCGTGGGCGACTCCGAGTTTGCAAATACCGAAGATGCTTTTTATGACGTACTGGAAAGCCTGATGAGCCACGGAGCCCCCAATAAGAGTTTTGAAACCGTTTTTTTGGAACAATACCCGCAACACGCCAACAACCGCTTGTGGCGGTTCTTTTTATCGACCTACCTCACTTTCGACACCGGCGATCTGGATAAACTTTCGTCGCAACTATACAACGAAGGCGAAGTATTCGGCGGCCTTGAAAAAATTGCCACCAATGGTTACGATACCATTCCCCAGTATCTGGCTCAAGGACTGAATGTGCTCCTCAATCAGCGGGTATCAAAGGTGGATTATTCAGGAGAAAAGGTAAAAATAACGCACAACGGAACGATCAGCGAAGCTGATTATGTGATCGTGACCGTTCCGCTTGGCGTTTTAAAAAACAGCAGCATTCAGTTTTCACCTGCTTTGCCCGCCGCCAAACAAACGGCCATTGAAAAAGTGGGCATGAGTTGTGTGAACAAATTCCTGCTAACGTGGGATACGGCGTTTTGGGCCGACGAGCAATACCTCGTTTATACACCGGAAACCAAAGACAAATTCAACTACTTCGTCAATGTCAAAAAATTCCACCCTTCGGCCAATGCACTGATGACATTCGCCTACGCCGACGAAGGCAGGCAAACAGAGCTCATGAGCGATACGCAAGTGATCGATCAAATCATGGCGCACCTGCGCGACATGTACGGCAATAACATTCCGAACCCAACGGCCATGCTCCGCACCAAATGGGCTTCGAATGAAAACACCTTCGGAGCGTACTCGTTTACCGCCGTAGGTACGGAAATGCGGCATTTTGAAGATTTGGCGCAGGAGGTGGACAACAAACTCTTTTTCGCCGGGGAACACACCGAGGTGGATTACTTTTCAACGGCGCACGGCGCATATTTGAGCGGCCTGCGGGAGGCGGATAAAATTGTTGATTTGCAATAAATTAGAAAACCGCCAACAACAATATTCATTCAATGAAGGTGCTCGTTGAGCCAACCCATAAACTCACGTTGCCAACGCACAGAATTTTGCGGTCTTTTGATCCAATGCCCCTCTGTTGGGAAGTAGAGAAACTGTGACTTAATTCCCTGAAGTTGAGCGGCTTGAAAGGCTTGAAAACCTTCGCTTTCCGGCACCCTGAAATCCTGCCCTCCCTGGATAATGAGTATGGGGGTGTTCCAATTTTTCACCATTTTAATCGGGTTGAACTTAGTGAAAGTTGGGTTGTCGGTCGCCCTCCAGAACGACGCGCCCATGTCATAATCGGCAAAAAACAGTTCGTCGGTTGTCAGATAAAACGATTCCAGGTTAAAAAGACCGCAATGGCTGATAAAACATTTGAACCGCCCGTTATGATGCCCGGCGAGCCAGAATACAGAATAACCGCCAAAAGAGCCGCCAACTGCCGCCATTCGATTTTTGTCGACAAACGGTTCCTTTGAAAAATCGTCGATGGCTGCCAGCAGGTCTTTGGTTCCGGATTCCCAGTTTTTACTGATAGTTTTCGTCCACTCGACGCCAAACCCAAAAGTGCCACGGCGGTTTGGCGCTATCACGATAAAACCTTGTGCCGCTATCAATTGCATAGACCAACGTGTGCCCCATTGACTGTTCATTGGTGATTGAGGGCCGCCCTGGCAGTACAGCACCACCGGATATTTTTTCTTTGGATCAAAATCCGGCGGAAAAACTACCCAAGATTGCAATTGTTTACCATCAAAAGTTTTGCAATAACGCTCCTCAAATTTGCTTAAGCGAACCGTTTTCAAAGCTTCCTCGTTGATAAAAGTCAATTGTTGTGCTTCTCCTGGCATTGTTAGCCCGGATTGATATATTTCGGCAGGTTTATCAAACGACGACCGGGTATAAAATACCCTTTTTCCATCATGCATAAAACGATCTACCGTGTGAGCGCCGTGTGTCAATTGGGTTGTTTTTCCATTTGTATTTATTAAAAACAGTTGCGTTGTACCGCGAATTTCCGCTGAAAAA
>JAEUUR010000440.1 GCA_016787465.1 Saprospiraceae bacterium
ATCGGAGATGATCACCTGCGCGGTGATCTGCCCTTCTTCTGTGAACGTAATCACCGGGTTTTGAACATTCGATGTGCCGGGCGTGCCGCCGCTGAACGTCCATGACCAGCTTATGCCCTGGTTGCCGGAGGTTTCATTGAACTGGATTTCGGCCTGGTTGATACAATTCAAATAATTGTGTTCAATTTCAGCAGCTAAAAGCGACGTATCTTTTACTTGAATCGTTGAATCCCAGGGCATCACACAAACAGTGATATCTGGAACAAATTGAACATGATAAGGGCCTGCTGTTTGATAGGTATGTGTTGGACTTAATACTTGTGAGGAATCTCCGTCTCCGAAATACCAGGTTCCAGTTAAACCGCTGTTGTTTATAAACTGAACAATTTTACCGTTACACAAATCCACCGCAATGTCCTGCTGGATGTAATTCATGTCATTAATATTCACCTCTAATTCAAGCGAATCGGTACAACCAAATTGATTCTCAACAGCTACAAAAACAGTATAAATCCCTGTAGGGCCAGAAACCGTTGGATTGGCCGCCTGGGGGTTATTAATTATGAGAGGAGGCGAAACTGTCCAATGAAAAGTTAGGGTATCCGCCAAATCATGATTGATTATACCCAAGGTAATCGGTTCTCCAGCGCAACCATTTCCAGGGAATGCTGGGTCAATTGAAACCTGCACATCTCCCAAAATTATGGTAAGTTGCAAAGAGTCGACACAACCAAGCGTATCCGTTGCGATCGCTGTAAAAGTAGTTGTTGAGTCTAATGAAACATTGACCGGATTGGTTGGCGGATTACCCACCGGGTTGCCCAGGTGGTCAATCCAGATAACATTAGAAACATTTGAATTTGCAAACAGCGTATAGGTCGAATCGCAAGTGAATCCGGGGGATTGATCCACACTTAACTCAATGGGAGTAACCCTGAAAACCGTAACATTCAGGGTATCTATACAGCCCTGATTATTGGTGATCAATTGATAGGTGGTTGTAACATTTGGGTTTGCTGTTGCATTGGGCGGAATGGAATCAAGTACGAGATTGGTGGTTGGTGTCCACAGATAGGAATAGTAAGGCTGGTGACCTTCCACATCAAAATAAACTGGATCATTTTCACAATTGAATGCAATTGGCCCAACCGTCAAAGAGACATCTGGAATACCGGCTACAATAAATTGCTTCGTTTCAGTGTCTGTACACCCTGTTGCAGAGGTTACTTTGAGTTCAGCCAGCAATGTATCACCGACCGGCAGGTTTAATTGCAGCGGACTTATATTGGCAAATGTTTGAGTATTTCCATTGATCGTGAGCGTCCAGTTCCAAGAAGCGATGCTGCTATAAGGGTCTGTAGATAGATTCACCAACTGAACTTTAGATGTATCGACACCACAAACCAAGGTAGTGAGTCCGCCTATTTTTGCGTCCGGGGCAGATTCTATGCTGATATTAGCTACTCCAATGGCCGTACAGCCCCTGGAATCAGTCACAGACACCTGATAAGCGCCGGCAGCCAAACCGGTAATTTGCGCATCGGTTCCAATTACATCCAAAGAAGGCGGCGCAGTCCATTGAAAAGTGTATGGTTGTGTTCCATTGGAAGCGGTGGCTGTTGCAGTACCTAAGGCTTGGCCTGCGCAAGGGATATCTGTGTCCACCACGGCAACATCAACGGCATGGTGCCCGCTGACTGTGGCGCTGGCTGTGCCAGTACACCCACTAACTGGATCCGTTACAGTTACGGCTACAAAAGTGCCTGCAGCCAGGCCTGTTAGTGTAGTTACTCCAGTGTAAGGCGGCACATTCCATTGGTAGTTGTAATTGCCGGGAGGCACAACCAGGGCCGTTACAACACCATTATCAACACCTTGGCATTCAGCACTTTGCACAGCTAAATGCACATCAAGATGGGTTATTTCCGGGATAATTACCCATAAATCCACCTGACATTGGTTGGCATCAAAGGTGCATACATAATACTGACCGGGAGCCAGGCCAGTTACGGTGGAGCCTGTATAGCCGCCCGGAGTCCATGTATGGGTGTATGGAGGTGTTCCTCCGGTAGCCAAAATAGTCGCACTACCGTTATTTGCACCGCCGCATGAAGGAGTAATTGAAATAACCGTTGCCTGCAAAGGGGGCGGCATGGTGATGGTTGCTTGTTCAACTACCGCACAACCATTTGCTCCCGTTACTGTCAGCCAATATGTTCCGGCAGGCAGGTTTTGGCGTATAGGCTGTGTATTTCCATCTCCCCAAAGGTAGGTGTAGGGGGCAACACCGCCGGTGACAGCTGGGTTTAAAGCGCCGCTGTTAGGATCTGAAAAGCACCTAACATGCGTAATTGCCATATCAATAACAATAACTCCAGGAACCAAATAATCTGCTACATCTGAACACCCGTTTGCATCTGAAACCGTCACATAATAATTCCCTGGTTCTGTAATTGAAATTGCCTGATCCGTTTGTTGAGTCGACCAAAGGTAGGAAAATTCACCTGTGCCTCCCGTTACTTGAGCTGACAATGTTCCGTTTTCTCCATTGCATGTAACATTTGTACCAACAATGGAAGCAATGAGTTCATCCGGTTGGGTTACGACAACACTGCCATTAGCCGTTTGTCCATTGGCATCAGTTATAGTAGCTTGATAATTTCCGGCAGCCAAACCTGAAATATCGGATCCGGTATGGCCATTGTTCCACAAATAGGAATAAGGCGCTGTTCCACCTGATGCAGTTACGGAGGCGCTGCCATTTGTGTAACCGTGACAGGTAGGTTGTACAAATGAAAATTCAAGATTTATTTGCGCGTTCAATGCTGAAGAACCAAGAAGGCAGCAAATTATGGCCAATATCAGGCTGTTTTTCATCGAAAGTAGATTTTTGATTGTCATTGCTCTGGTTTGAGGTTGTATAGTTGAGCGCAACAATTTCAATAATTTGTTCACCTTAAAGTTTTTTCTCTTTGTTGATTTTTACACCAACAATTTCAAGTCGTCGTTCTCGGGATGCTCGAACATCATAAATGGACTTTTTTTCATCCTTGATATTGTCACTGATGCCCTTCGGTGCTTTGGTTTCGCCATTTGCTTCACGATTGATGATCAATTGACGTGACTGTACAAAGCGCTTGTAAATTCCGCCGTCGAAAATGTCGAAGTGGTTATACACCGAAGAAACACGACGGTCGGTCAGGTTTTTATTGTAAGCGGTTCCGGCACGCGGCGATGCATAACCTTTGAGGGTGATCACAATGGAGTCGCCTCTGACAAGCATTTCATACAGCACCTCAGAAAACTCCATCAATCTGTTCCAGCCCCCGCGGACCTCAGTTTCAAAAAAGAATTCGAGAGAATCTGTAGCATTTTTCAACTCCTGATCAAGTAATCCTTCTGTAAAGTGGGTGATAAACTCACTTTTGCGGTTGATATAATCTACGTAAGTTGCCCGGTATTCTCTTTTTGTCGTAACGGCAAGTGTACGTTTGTCAGGTTCATCGTTATCAAAGTACAAAGGAATCGGCAGATAATTCACCAAATCCAGCGGCCGCAACCGAAGTTCCCGAACGATGGTTTGAAAGTCTACTTTTGGCAGATTTGCTGTGGTAAAATCGATTGAATCCGTGGAGAAATTATCTTTGGTAGCAATAATCCTGTAACGTTTATCGTAGGTTAAAGTCGTGTTGTAATCCTTACCAATGGGGTTGATAAATTGGTCGATTTGTTTTTCTGCGGGCAATTCCAGCAACCGGTATGTTACGCCGTACAAGGTGTCGTTTGTAATTCTGTTGATGGTGTATGCTTTAAATGTAAGGCCTCGTTCAAGAAAAATGCTGTCTTCAATGGTTTCAGCACCTTTCATTCCTTCAGTTGAAACTATGCTGGTTGAATCAACTGTATATCCAGGTTTTGAACCTACTACCTGATATCGGTGATCATGATCCAACGGATAATCAAATCGATTGTTATTGGAATGTGTTTCTGTTTTAGGTTGAGGGTCAATGGCAGGAATAAATGTGCCCATCGGATCCTTTTTTCCGAGGTCATAAAACTTAGCCGTTGCGCCATTAATAGGCTCAAGGGTATTTTTATCAAAAACCTTAACGATCAAGTTTGGCGTAGATGGCTCGAGGTATAACTTTTCAACCCTTTCTTCTTTCCATGGGCGTTTGGGGGTGGTAAATTCCAGGGTATCAGAGGAGTACCTGTTTTTTTCACCGATAAGCCTGTAGGTTTTACCTGGCAACACATCGAAATTGTATTTGCCATCCGGCCCGATTTCCACACGGATCGGTTTGGCGTCCGGATTGCCTAATTCCAGCAAGGTCATGGACGTGTATCCTAAAATCTGATCGGTTTTTACACCGTCTTTTTTAAGGTATGTGATTGCGACAAATTTCGGCTTATAGAAGTCGACCTGGTAAATATCATAACAACAACCTTCTTCCGATTGGTTGAAACTGCCTCTACGGTTGGTGGCCATAAAGGCTGTTCTGCCATTTTCAACCACCATAAAGTAAACATCATTGGCTCCGGAGTTGATTGGTACGCCCAGATTTACCGGATTTACCCAATTGGCACCATCCCAATTCGCTTTATAAATATCAAAGCCTCCCAAAGTCTGCAGGCTGTCGGAGCTAAAATACAAGGTTTGTGTAGAAGCGTGATAAAAGGGGGTTACATCATCCCCGCTGGTATTGAGCGTTGTCAGGTTCATTGGGTTTGAAAACTGATCACCCGCAATTTTCGCGCACCAGATGTCTTTGCCCCCCCGGCCACCTGGCCGGTCGCTTACGAAGTAGAGCATTTCATACGGTTGACCGGGAACAACTCCTACACTTGGTTGTGTGGTAGTGTACCCACTCATATTTATTGTATCTGGAAGCGCTTCCGCCGGCCCCCAGGTATTGTCTTCTTGTTTTTTTCTTCTATAAAGTTGGCAATGAATTTCGTAGGTGTTATCTACATAATCGCATAAAGCGTAATACATCACGTCGCCTTTGCCATTAAAAGCGGTATGTGTGGTATGGCGAAGCGGATCATTAAAATCAGTAAGTTCAGCAGGTTGATCCAGTTGATCTCCTTTTACCGTCATTACCTTGTTCAATGTTCTTTTGGGATAAACTTTATCCTTGGAAAATGGAAACCTGTTAGAAGAAAAATAAAGCACATCGCCCACAAGGAAGGGGGAATGATCCGAATATTCCCTTGTGTTCACGTTTGAATCGAGGATTGCGAACAACGCTGATTCCACAACCGGTGATTTCAGGGAAGCAATTGCCCATTCACAGTCTTCCAATCTTTTTTCTGCTGCGAGTTTGAGTGTTTCTGAGGGTTTTTCCGGCTTTTCTTCAAACAGGTATCTTCTGAAAAGGGCGCGCGCTTCTTCGTATTGGCCAAGTTGATAATATACCTCTGCCAGCCGCATGATTGGCTCGCCATCCGGGCTGGTGAGCCCATGGTCGACCAGGGTGCGAAAAGCAACTAAGGCACTGTCAAAAGCTGCATATTTAATGGCTGCTTCTCCATAACCTTTGAGTGCCTTGGCATTGAGTGGATCGGCATTAATCAGTATTTTGTAATACCGCATGGCGCCATAATAATTTTCCCTGGCGAGC
>JAEUUR010000460.1 GCA_016787465.1 Saprospiraceae bacterium
AGGCTTCATTCAACGCCCCCTGGTTCAGGGTGTCCACCAGTTGAGCCTCCCAATTGGCAAAGGTTTTGATCTTGGCCAGCGCTGCAGCCCTGATCCGTTCATCCTGTTCGCGGTGTGTGTAGGTCAATAATCGCTGGATGCCGGCATCTTTATAATTTTCAATGCTTTCCATCGATTTGTTAAAACCCCACGACTCATTGTTATCGGCAGCTTTTGCTTCTTTTACTGCTGCTGCATGCGCAATTCGGCGTTGTACGGATGATTTCACGAGTCCGTACAATACAACTAATCCCAGTGCAATACTCACCCAAAAACCGATTTGTATGGGCAGTTTTATCCAAATCGGTGCAAAACCCTCCGGGCGTTGTGCATTCAACAGGTAAAGAGAGGGCAGCAGGATTAAGGCAGGCAGCCAGAGGTACACCTTGGTTTGTATAAACCAGCGCAAGAATGTTGGAAATTTCCCATCGATCCATTTTGTTCTGTATTCCAGGCTCCAGACTAGGGCCAGACTGAATGCCAGCCAGGTTAGAAACACCATCCAATTTTGATAACGCAGGAAAAAGTCGGGCGCCCAATCGAAGTTGTTGTGATGATTCATGTACCAAGCCAGCAATCCGCCAGAAACAACGAAGGCCGTGCCACTTATTAACCAAACAAAGGCATATCCGACGCCATAATCGCCACTGGGCATGGATTTGGCCGTGATGCTGACCAGGCTGCCATAAGCAAGTATCAGGACGGCAATAAGTACATTTCCGAGCATAAAAACTGTTTTATCCATTATCGGGTAATAAGCCGGTCCAGTTGCCGCTATTTTTTCCCCAGGAGTGAATGTTTTTCATTTTTTTTATTTCCACAAATTCGCCAGTCCATGGATTGAAAACATAGACATTGTACTTGTAAGTCACCTGCGAACGGCCAGTTTCACGAATATCTTTGATCTCATCCGTTAGCTCTGTCAAATAATAACGAAATTGACCGTTGTAGAATGCAGCTGTATTAAATTTTTCCCAACTTAAATATCCGGACAAGCATGAAGGGTCAGTCGTTTTGAGACCATACCTGATAGCCGTTTTTTCAGCTTTTGTTTTGTCGATGAGGAATGTTTTTTCCGGTGAGCTCACCTGTTCAAACCCGTAAACATTTGAAAAATCTGAATTTCCAATGTAATTTCCAGCAGTATCCAATTGTATGCTAATCATGTCTGTATTCCATTCTGAATCGTTGGTTTTGACATCATAACGAAACAGAAATGTGTTCGGTTTCCCTTTCAATGGTATTGTCCAGGTGCCGAGGTAATCGCATGACCAATATCGTTTGGCGCCGTTTTCATAGGTTACCCATTGCCCTTTGTATGCATAAAAATCAAAATCAAATCGAACATATTTGTCAAAGAAAGCCTGGCTGTAGGTAGTTATGATCAGGCTGTCGGCTTTCAACTTTATTCTTTCCATCAAGTCGAAGTAGGGATATTGTTCCTTGTTGATTACGCAAGTGGCTCGATCATGGTCTCTGGTGTACATCAGCACCCCTTCTTCATTATAATTCTGCCAAACTCCAAGCCTGCGTCCAGTTTTAGTTGTCCAACCTTCATGGCATAATTTGGTGGTGTCTTTGATAAAGTGCACACTATACCATACTGAATCTTTATGGTGGTAGGTTTCTTCAAAAATATGATAAACAGAGTTGCGGATGATTTCAATTTCCGAAGAATCTGTATGTAAATGTGCTTCACTGTATTGGCCCAAAAGCGGTATGGAAGCCAATATACATACTATGATTTCTACGATCGTACGTGCCTTGAAAGGCGAATATGCGGTTGGATTCAATGTGAAGGGAATTGATGTTTAATCGCCTGAGATCAATCAATTTTTAAGGTCTTCACCTCGCCATTGGGCGTCACCAGTAAAAATTCTTTTTCCCGTTTGACGGTGGTGGATGGTTTTCTTTCTTTCATGGTGCATCGAATGAGCAGCCGGTAGGAAAACTGTACGCAGGGCTCCAGTATCTCCGGGTTGATCACAATATCGTAGGAATTGGCGGGTATCGCCTGATAAAATTGCGATACAGGTTTGTCCACCCGGTCGATTTTCGCATCTGCCCGCTGAGAAGGGTCAAGTGTTTGGCTGCTGAAAGCCTGGTAACTTTGGTAACGATCGGCAGGGTAGGCTACCCAGGTATTTTCGGCGCTGACTACATACGCAGAATCCAAAGTGATCAAATCCTTGTACGCCGTTTTTATTTCTTCGAAATAATCCAGGGATGCTTTGCGAAGCTGGTTATAAACAGCTTTGGTATCCTTTACGAAGTAATCGACTTTTACAATGTCGTATATTTCATATTTAGCGGCCGCTTCTACAATCCGGTCCAGTACCGTTGGGTCGTTAAAGCGCACATGGATATTCTTTTGCAGTTCAAACCCGATCGGGATTTCGATGTATGTTTTTTTCGAAAACAGTTTTTTGGAAACGTCGTACTCGAACTTCGGCAAAAAGTTGACCATATCCAGGTAAATGTCTTCTTTTTTAATGCCCATTGTCGTCATATCTGCAAAAAAAGGCGTTAATCTGGCCGTCAGTGCCGCGTTCGTTTCTTCGGCGGTTTTACCCAGTTGCACGACATTAAATATGGCGGTGTACGAGTCGGCCAGTTGATTGGCCAGCGCGTCGATTTTAAATTCGATGACGTTAGCATCTACAACGGATGCTTCATTGGCGTAGCCCCGGACGGCATTATTCAGTACGGCATTGTTTTGAACGGCATTTCCCCGATAAGGATTTAAGTCCTGTGATTCGAGATCGGGCGCAGCAGCGCGTTGTTTAAAGTTTCCTTGAACCTGCGCATTGGCAGTAATCAGGTAAAAGCTGAAGAAAAAGGGAAGTAATGATTTCATTTTGTTCATGGGTGGTAAGTTTGAATGGTTGGGCGAAGGTAACGTGTGGGTGGAAAAAATTTATGTGTAAAATTGATCCTGGCAAATCAATCGATTGTTACATTGCAGCAAGTAACAAAATATGATCCTAGGCATTAATTATCCCTGGTACAATTACGATTGGGACTTCGGCACGCCGCCACCCGGTTGGCAAACGCGTGCTGCATGGGCAGAAACGTTGGAAAACGACTTAAAAGTGTTCCGCCGCTGCAATATTCAGGTGGTGCGTTGGTTCATCCTGGGAAGCGGTATGTTGTATGGCTCAGGCATGCAGGCGCCGCATCGCTTGGGTGCCCAATGGCGCTTCGACCAGATTCCCCGAATCGACGATGCAATTTTGGAAGATTTTGAACGGTTGCTTCAAATTTTCAGGAAGCATGACCTGCAAATTTTACCCGTTTTGATCGATTTCAAATGGGCTTTCCCGGGCCTTGACAGGCATTCAAATGACGACCTTGCATTGAAATCGTGGTTTGGAAGCGAGGCCAGTTTCGAATCGTTAAAAAACAATTTAACGGCCTTCCCGGCGGGTTTGGTAAAAGGCGGTCGCATCGATGTGTTGTACGACGCCAAAAAAAGAAACCAGTTTTTCGCCCAGGTACTGGAGCCGTTTTTGGAAATTTCAAGGCCCTTTTCCGATACCATTTATGCCTGGGAGTTGATCAATGAACCGGAGTGGATCACGCGCGGAACCAACGGCGGGCTTCCGGAGCACATGAAAGTACCTTTCCATCGGATGCTGGCCTTCCTGCGCACGGGCATGACGTTTATTCAGGGTTACGGCTTCCCATCCACGGTCGGGTTCGCGCGCGCAGGCACGATTGCCGACTGGAATGAACGTGCCTACCGGTATATTCAATCCTTGACCAAAAGAACGCTCAGCCCGGAGGGTAATTACCTCAACTTGGACATCAACCAGGTGCATTATTACCCACAACCTTCCGATGTGCTGGCGCCGGCGGCGTTCCCCAACGATCGACCGGCAGTTCTGGGTGAATTCGCTACGCGAATCCACCCAGAACATTGGCCTGAACTCCCGGCTGATCACCAACACATTACATCACGGCTGCGTTTTGCACAAACCAAGGGCTACGCTGCTGCTTTCCCTTGGTCGTACCGTGCCACCGATCAGCACACGGAAGCGCATAAATCCGTCGTTGAAGCTGGTATTTCAACGTTTCAGGTGGCAGGTTGATTGAAAGCTTTATTACCTTTCAATCACCAGTTTTGAAGCGCCCATAAAAAGTCCATTTGTCGAGCGGCCTTGTAACAAATACACACCATTTGGATATTTCGAAACATCCAAATAATCCGGAACCGATGACCATTCACTCATCACGACGCCACGCGCATCGTACAAGGCAAGCCGAAGGTTTGACGATTGCCCAGTGCTTGTTTTTATCCAAATCCGGTCGGACGCAGGATTGGGCGACAATTGGATACCCAATTTGCTTTGCAAATCGTCGGTAGCTGAAAGCAATGGAACCAAATACGTAGCCACCAGTGTGCAGCCGCCGGCATCGGTGATTGACACCTGGTATTCGCCGGCCGGAGCAGAGAACAGATCTTCCGAATTGGTAAAAGGCTGACCATTGTTGGTCCAAGCAAATAAATAGGGTGGCAGACCGCCGCTCAGACTCAGATCAATAGCCCCCTCTACAGCGCCTGGCATGTCGGCCTGTATGTCAGCCGATAAGTGCAATTCCGGTGCTACATAAACTGTGAAGCTGCAAGAAGCCTGATTCGCTCCGGCGTCCGTCGCCTGGTAAACAATGGTAGTGGTTCCTTCCGGGAATACTTGCCCGGACGAAAGTCCTTCCAACAGCGCAAGCGGCTGATTGATGGTACAATTGTCGGTTGCCGAAGGCAATTCATAGGCCACACTATTTTGGCAATAAGACACCGTTTGATTGGCAGGGCATTGCAGGGTGGGCGCCACGTCATCTACCCATGAAATTTCAAGTTGAATTTGTACACTGCAACCGGCTGCGTCGCTCACGGTAACCAACGCCGTTCCCGGCGCTAATTCGGTGGCTTGTTGATTGGTTTGGCCGTTCGACCACAAATAGTTGAACGGAGGGGTGCCCTGGGATACGCTCACCGAAGCAACGCCATCGGTCGCATCGGGGCAGGAGGCGGCTTGAACCTGAGTGGCCTGAACCTGGGGTGGGGCAGCGCTTTGCACCTGGATCGTGGCTATCGACGAACAGCCCGTTGCTACATTCGTCAATTGCACCTGGTAATTCCCTGGAGCATTTACCACCGGATTGGGTGAATCCGTACCGGAAAGAATGTGGCCATTGGTGGTCGACCAAAACCAAACAAAAGGCCCGTTCCCCGAAGTGGCCGCGCTTAAAACCACACTGGTTTGAGCGCAGGTAAGTATGCCGGGAGATTCAATGGAAATGACCGGTGTGGATTGATCGGCGTTTACCGCCACAGTGCTCGACGAAGTACATCCGTTGGGGGCCGTGGCGACTACCGTGTAAGCGCCAGGCTGGCTTGCAGAGGTTTGGGATCCGATTGCCGAGAAGCCATTGGGCCCGCTCCAATTGAAGGTAGCGTCTGCGGTCAGCGATTGCGCATGTAAGTCTACGCTCTGCGTATTGCACGAAAGCACATCGGGCGTTAGAACTGTGAGCTGCGGCATGGCCTGGTCAGTCAAAACGGTGACGGAGCTGGAAGCCGTGCAACCATTCGGAAGTCCGGCAACCACGGTATAAACCCCACCATAGTGCACCGTTGGTTGAGGACCGATTGCTGAAAAGACATTGGGCCCGGTCCAGCTGAACGAGGCGCCGGCCGGCGTAGCGGTGGCTGTTAAGGTCACTCCCGGTTGGTTGCAAGTGATGGTTTGCGGCGGTAGAATCACCACCTGCGGAGGCGCCAAATCGGCAACCACGGTTACCGTGGAGGTAGTGCTGCAACCGCCACTTCCGGTGGTAGTTAGGGTATAGGTTCCGGGCTGTGTCGCAGTGGCCGGGTTGAGGGTGGAGCTGAAATTCCCGGGGCCTGTCCACTTGAAAGTTGAATTAGGCACGGAAGAGGTCGCTGAAAGGGTTGCGCTTGGGTTATTGCAATTGATGACCGTCGCATAAGCCTGTACCGTTGGCGTTTGATTGAGTACCGTTACCGTCGTGGCGTCGCTGCGTGTGCATCCGCTCAGGTTTCTGGTAACGGTGAGGGTATACGTTCCGGCTCCGGAAACCGTCGGAACCGCCGTGTTCCCGCCGCTAAGAATGGTTCCGGTTGCCGAACTCCAAATGTAGCTCAATGGCCCGGAGCCAGAACCGCTGCCCTGGAGTGTGATGGGCGTACCCGAACAGTTCTGATTTTTGGCAGGGCCCGCTTCCGCCATAGGGCGGATGGTATCGAGGTTAATGCTTGCGTAAGCACTTGAAAAACAACCACTCGAAAAGTTCGAGAGCAACAAACGATATTGCCCCGGAGTGGTCGCAGTGAACGTCAGGGATTGACTGGGAACCCATGTGCCGTCGGGTTTTCTCCAAATAATGGAATCGAAGGGGAACAGGGTAGACCCGGCGCCATTCAGCACCGACGACGATTGCAGGCAGTTGATGGGTGTGACCGGCGCCAACATGGCAACCGGTTGATATTTGGGCCTAAGTTCGATGCTGTCGCGGGTGATGGAACAACCGTAGGCATCGGTTAAGGTCATGTCGTAAAACCCGGCCGACAAGTTTTCAATGGTGTATGCGGAAACACCGGTACTCCACTTAACCGAGTAGGGGGTGATGCCGCCCGATGCATATGCCGACAACAGGCCATTGTTTTCGCCAGGCCATGTGCAATTCAGGTGTTCTACAGATAGGTTCAGAATCAGCGAGTCCTGGGGCTTTGGTACGTAAGCCGAGGCTTTTCCGACTTTTCCCATTGCATCGGTAATGGTGCATACATAATGGCCACCGGGAAGTCCGGACAGATGTTGCGTCGTGTCGCCATTGTTCCAGTGAAAAGTATAGGGCGCCACACCGCTCAGAACGCTCATTCGAATTTCACCGTTGTTGTCGCTTTTGCAGCGCTGCGGCATCACCGTGTCGATCCGGGTGCGGAGAAAATTCATTTGGGTGCAGCTATCCAGGGCTTCTTCATACAATTGGGCTGCCGACCAGTTGTGCGACAAGGAATAGGTAGTGCGGTCGGGGCAGACACAATAAAGACTTGGATATCCATCGACGTAAAATGCTTCGTCGATTCTGGGCAGGTCGATGATGGGGTAGGGTGTTCCTGCTACAAAATTGCCTTGAGTTAGCGGGGGAGTTCCGTAAAGTTGGGGGATCCCTGTGCCTGGGTCGGCTTCAAGCGCGAAAACCCGAACGGTATTGGCGCCGTTAGGGCCATATTGATTATAAAGCTCCTTAAACTTGCCGCTTTGCTGATAACTGTAACACGGCCCGCACCAGGTGGAAAATACATCCAGAAAAACAATTTTCCCTTGGTTCAGGTAGTCGTACAGTTGGTGGGTTTGCCCGTTGAGGTCGGTGCCTTTCCAATCAGGACCGGTAGGTATGTAAAAACTGTTCTGGGAAAAAAGCTGGGTGAATGAGCTCATTAAGAGCAAAAATGGCAAGATGCGGCGGGTATTCATGTCGGTTGTCGTTGTGTTTTTGATGTGGAATTGGCGAAAAAAAGCCGAATTTATCAAAAGATGCATACATAGGGTGAATTGCTGCTTTGCTGCAATTCAAGGCTGTTCCCAAGGCGAAAAGGTGAGTTCTTCGCCCCCATTTTTCCAGATTCTATTTCCCAATTCTTCCAATCGCGGTCTGTCGCTTTCGAGCACCCGGGCAAAAATATTGCAGGCGTCGAGTCCTTTACCTTCTCCATAATAAATACCGAAACAATTGGCGGTTTTCGTGCGCACAGGTTTGGCCGGCCCGAGTACCGCTTCGCCGGGTTCCGTAAAAACGGATGCGTTTTCCTGGATAATGTCGAGGTTCGGAATATGATCGATCCAAATCTCTTGTCCGGATACCCTGGCGTGAAAAA
>JAEUUR010000553.1 GCA_016787465.1 Saprospiraceae bacterium
GCTCGCATCTGTTTGGAGTTCCAGTGCAATCAATACTTTTTCTTCAGAAGCGTTGGTTCCCCAGATGACAATCCTGTTCTTCATTTCAAACTGTTAGCTGTTAATACGATAATACCGTTACACCCTATCCGGGTTGCTCCCGGAATGAATAGGGAATGCAAAATTACACTGTAGCCGGCGTTTTTTTAGATTTAAGTTTTAAAATACCCTGTGAAAGCAGGTATTCTGCAATTTGAACGGCGTTTGTGGCCGCTCCTTTGCGCAAATTGTCGCTGACTACCCATAAATTAAGGGTGTTTGGTTGACTTTCGTCGCGGCGAATTCGGCCAACGAACACCTCATCTTTATCGTGCGCCATCAAAGGCATGGGGTATTGCAGATTAGCCGGATCGTCGACAAGTACGATACCGGGCGCTGCGCTGAGGATTTTCCGAATGGTTTCCAGGTCAAAATCCTTTTCAAATTCAACATTTACAGATTCTGAGTGTCCGCCAATTACAGGTACCCGAACGGTGGTTGCTGTAACCCGGATGGTATCGTCGCCCATAATCTTTTTGGTTTCATTGACCATTTTCATCTCTTCCTTTGTATACCCATTCTCTGTAAAAACATCAATGTGGGGCAACAAATTCAGGTCGATCTGATATGGATAAGCGCGGTCGACGGATTTTCCTTTCCGTTCGTTCATCAATTGATTGACTGCTTTCACGCCGGTTCCTGTGACGCTTTGATAGGTACTTACCACCACCCTTTTTATGCGGTAAACATCGTGGAGCGGTTTTAGAGCGACTACCATTTGAATGGTGGAGCAGTTGGGGTTTGCAATGATCTTATCTTTTTTGGTAAGCACCTGGGCATTTACCTCGGGCACGATCAACTTTTTATCAGGATCCATGCGCCAGGCCGATGAATTATCGATAACCACTGTGCCTTTTTCTGCAAACCTCGGCGCCCATTCTTTCGAAACTGAACCGCCTGCAGAGAATATCGCGACATCCGGCTTTTTACCCACCGCAGCTTCCATGCTGATAATTTTGTATCGCTTGCCTTTAAACTTGATCGTTTTCCCAACTGACCGTTCACTGGCAACCGGGAACAATTTGGTAACAGGGAAATTGCGCTCTTCGAGCACCTGCAACATTTTAGAACCAACCAAACCTGTGGCGCCTACAACTGCAACTTTCATTTTTTATGGAATGATGAATGTTGAATGATGAATGATTTTGTGATAAATGCCGGTTTATATTCTTCTGTGCCAGCTTTTGCCATATGGAACCAACCATTTTTCGGCCAATTCCAGTTTGGACTGCACCAACGAATTAACCATCAGGGTATTATCCGAAACGGTTTGATTTTTTACGGCATCTGCCAATTCCAAACGGTTGGCAAACTGAAGTTCACCTTCGTTCCCTACCCATGCAAAGCGCATTCGTTCGAAAAAATCAACCCCGATTGCCTGACCGAGTTGTTCTAAAAAGTGCACCGATTTGTCGATGGAACAGCCGCTGGCTCCTGCCTGGGTTTCATCCACCATCAAGATGACGAACTGTTTTTCAAAAATTTCTGCAGTAGCTTTTAATGCCTGGTTGTGGGCCGTCCATTGTCGGCAGAAGGCCTGAAGTTCCAATGTAGTTTGTGCGGCCTCCTGATCAGTCAGCAGGCGATTGCTCACATACACCCACACGCGCGACTCAGGTGCGAAATGTGGCGATTGGGCCAGAGAAGGTATGGGAACGTGCATGAAGGTCTAAATTCTTGAAAGGATCATCTCTGAAAGATCGAACACCGGAATTTGCTCATTGCGCTCTTTGGCTTTTAATCCGTCTTGAAGCATGGTAATACAAAATGGGCAATTTGCGGCAACAGCGGATGGGTCGGTTTGTAAGGCTTCTTCCACTCGTTCGACGTTGATCCGTTTATCACCGGGTTCATCTTCTTTCCACATTTGAGCGCCTCCGGCGCCGCAACAAAGGCCGTTTTTACGCGATCTTTTCATTTCCACCAAATCGACGTCGAGGGCTTCCAGCAAAGCGCGCGGAGCTTCATACACATCATTGGCGCGACCGAGATAACAGGAATCATGATAGGTAACACGCTTGCCTTTAAACTCGCCACCGTCTTTTAGTTTGAGGCGGCCCTGTGAAATCAGTTCGTTCAGCAATTGGGTATGATGCACCACATCGTAATTGCCACCTAGCTCCGGATATTCATTTTTCAGGATATTAAAACAATGCGGGCAAGCCGTAACAATTTTTTGAACGCCGTACATATTGAGGGTTTCAATATTCATGGTGGCGGTCATTTGGAACAAAAACTCGTTGCCGGCCCTCCTGGCCGGATCGCCTGTGCAACGTTCATCCTGACCCAAAATCGCAAATTCCACCCCTGCATGTTGCAGGATTTCACAAAGCGCCCTGGTAACTTTTTGGGCCCTGGCGTCGAAACTTCCTGCGCAACCAACCCAAAAAAGGATTTCAGGACTACGGCCTTCCGCTTGATATTCAGCAATTGTTTTAACTGTCATTCGGCAGTAAATTATAGGGTGGCAAAATTACATAAAATCACAGGAATACAGGCATTAATGCTTCGTAAAATGGTTGTGAAAATTCACCTCCTTTAAATCAAGGTAATCCAACTGTGAAATCAGTCAAATCAAATTAATCCGTGTTTATCTTCGCCTTTCATTTCTAAACAGAAGTATTCGTGTTGAACGTTCAAACCCTGGATTTGAAGTTCCTTGGACTGGAGCACTCCATCGCTGTTTTTGTCGTACAAACAGCCGAAGGCCCAGTGCTGGTAGAGTGTGGGCCTGCCTCCACCCTGCCTCATCTTGAACTGGAACTTTCAAGCATCAACATTAAAACGACAGATATCAGACATGTGTTCCTTTCGCATATCCATTTTGATCATGCTGGTGCGGCCTGGGCTTTTGCCGCAGCCGGGGCACAAATTCATGTGCACCCCAAGGGACTACCGCACCTTGCAGCACCAGAGAAACTATACAACTCGGCAAGGATGATTTACGGCGAGGAAATGGACCGGCTTTGGGGCGAAATGCAACCGATCGCCGAATCACAATTACATGCTCCTGAACATGGCGAAATCGTCCGAATTGGCGGCATTGATTTTCAGGCATGGTACACGCCGGGTCATGCCGTACATCATATTGCCTGGGAAGTGACGGGGGCGCAAAACCAGTCGGTGCTTTTCACCGGCGATGTAGCAGGTGTTAAAATCGGCGGCGGCCCGGTGATGCCGCCCTGCCCGCCCCCGGATATTCACATCGAAGACTGGCAAACATCCATTCAACTCATGCGCAACCTGAAAACCAACCGCTTGTTTCTGACGCATTACGGAGAGATTAATGATAAGGAGGCCCACCTCGACGCGCTTGAACAACGCTTGCTCGATTGGGCAGCCTGGATGAAACCATATTTCGAAAATGAAACACCGGCCGCAGAAATCGTGCCTTTGTTTCAAAACTATGTGCAGGAATACCTGAAATCTGAAGGAGTACCAGCCTCCGATCTCGAACGTTACGAAGCTGCCAACCCCGCCTTCATGTCGGTAGCGGGTTTATTGCGCTATTGGAAAAAGAAAACCACTCAAACTCAACCAAGCAAGCACGGAGATGACCGCAGTTGAAATTTTAGAAAAAATTGAAAATCAACATGTTATAATCGTCGGCGATGTAATGATCGATCGATATTTGACTGGTGTGGTCAACCGAATATCACCGGAAGCACCGGTGCCGGTGGTGTTGCATAAAAGCACCCATGACCGGTTGGGAGGCGCGGCCAACGTGGCGCTCAATGTACAATCCCTGGGTGGCGTACCGCTTTTATGTGGAACGGTCGGCGCCGATGCCGATGGCGCGTCCTTTCTGGAATCTCTGATGCCGAAACATCAGCTAGACGGCTCCGGCCTGCTCACTTCAAAACATCGCAAAACAACCGTCAAAACCAGGGTACTGGGCAACAATCAGCAAATGTTGCGTATCGACAGCGAAGATACCCACGATCTCAACGAACAGGAAGCAGTAGAAATGCTTCACAGGGTGGAAAGTTTGCTAAAAAAACACCCGGTCAAAACCATGATCCTGCAAGATTATAATAAAGGTGTGCTTACCGCCCATACCATTCAAAACCTGATTGAACTGGCGAGAAAGTATCAAGTATTCACTGCTGTCGACCCAAAAAAACACAACTTTTTCGCTTATGAGGGGGTCGACCTGTTTAAACCAAATTTGAAGGAAATCAGGGAAAGTGCCCCTTTTGAAGTGCCGGCCAATTTGGAATCTTTGGAAAAAGCTGCCATTTTTTTGCAAGAAAAACTAAAAAACAAATATACCATGCTGACACTTTCGGAAAAAGGCCTATTTTTGAAGGGCGATTCAGCGGGCAGGCTTTATCCGACACAACCGCGAAATGTGGCGGATGTAAGCGGAGCCGGCGACACGGTAATCAGCATTGCTTCCATGGCCTTATCAGCCGGACTCGATTTGGATACAACCGCTCAGTTATCAAACCTTGCAGGCGGGCAGGTTTGTGAATCGCCGGGGGTTGTGCCTGTCGACAAACAATTATTGCTCATGGAGCTTTTTAATATCAATTAATTCTAGCCAGATCAAACATGAAACAAAAACTTACTTTCCTTGCTGCGTTACTTCTTTCCGGAAGTTTATTTGCACAAAATTTTGCAGCCGATACACTGATCATCGAACGTGTCATCGGCGATCCGATACAGGATATGCTCATTTTCCCCAGCGGAAACGATGTACAATGGATCAATTATGATGAAGACCTCGCCGAAGGCTTGTGTGTGATAAATGGGGAAGAAACCCCAATCGGATGGTTCAGTGAAGTCGATTTTAGCTTTTTGAATCCTTTGGAAACGGATAATTATGCATTCACCAGTTGCTCCTACTTGTTCACCGGAGAGCGCAACCACAACTGGTTAATTTTACCACCTATTTTCATCCCCGATGAAACCTATCATTTTTTCTGGCGCTCTCTCACTTATGAAGGCCCTGCATTCACCGATGGATACAAAGTAATGGCCTCCACGGCAGGCAACCTCCCCGATGAATTTTCAACGGAGCTTTTTAAAGCGGCGGAAATGATCAAACCGGTAGTTGCCAACCAATACACCCTGAATCCGGCGGATTATGTTTTTTCCAACGGCTACATCCATGCAAACGGATTTACCGATACCAATTATTACTTTTTCAACCCACCCGATGGCCCGTTGCGCGGCAAACTCGAACCGCACAGCGTAAGCCTCGCGCCATTTGCCGGTCAAACCATTTATCTGGCTTTTCACCACGACTCACGAGACGACAGCCAGCTTCAAATCGATGATATTCTGGTGGCTAAAGAGTTGTCGAGTCCAGTACAACCAACTACTGATTGGATCCAATTTCAAATTATACCCAACCCGGCTGGCGCCCAGACATACATCAACTGGCAAATGAAAAAACCTGAGCCCGGGCGTCTGTTGCTGATTGATCAACAAGGCAAAACGGTGCTGCAAAAATCATTTTCCGCCTACGAACAAGGCAGTTTGTTTTTGGAACTTGAGCACGTAACGCCCGGCGTTTATGAATGTGTATTGCAAACAGAACTTGGTCGGGTAAGCAAACGGTTGGTCAGGCTCTGAATTACCGCCTGATTTCGTCTGTTTTTCCCTTGAGTTTCACCACTCCTCGAATCAACGGGGCATCGCCAGCCATGCTTGCCGCACTGATTTCTATGGAATGCCGACCGGGTTTCAATAACGGGAAGCTTCTGGCCAATTCAATTGATCGTAGGAGTTTTCCATGATCGTCAAACAATTTGACAGCAGCACTACCATCCCACAGCAGTGATTGACCGCTTTGCAACATAACAGGTATCGTTATTTTTAAAAAACGGTCGAATTCCAAGGTGATATTTTCTACCTGAGCGCCTTCGCCCGAAAGCGCCAGGTACAAGTGTATTGGTTGTTCAACTGTTGCATTTTCAAACGCCCAGACACTGGAAACCGGTTCGCCAGGTTGTCGCATCTGCTGCCGATGCT
>JAEUUR010000557.1 GCA_016787465.1 Saprospiraceae bacterium
GTTTTCAACCTTGGTCAACAAAAAATGCTCATTGATCAATGGGATGGTTTCGTGGCTATCCACGTGTTCGCGCACGATCGATTTGGATACCTGATCGCATCCGATATTAGCCACTACAATAAGCAGAATAAAGAGGATGCGATATGTCTTAATCAGTTTCATGTTTGAACCGTGGAGTTGGGTTATTGGGTAAAACGCATGCCACCGGCCTTTGCCGTGTTGTACAAATATTTTTGCATGTCCCAGGCTGCTGTCGGGCACCTTTCAGCGCATAAACCACAGTGCAGACACACATTTTCATCTTTGACCATCACCCGTTTGGTGGGCAATTCCGTGGACACATACAAATCCTGACTCAGTTCATTGGCAGGCGCACTCAGGCGCGTGCGCAGTTCGTCTTCTTCGCCGTTTTCGGTGAAAGTGATACAGGCTGTCGGACATATATCCACACATGCGTCGCATTCAATACAGCGGGAGGTTGTAAATACGGTTTGTACATCGCAGTTGAGGCACCTTTCCGCTTCCTTGAAGGCCGTAGTCGGGTCAAAACCTAACTCCACCTCCATCATGCGGTCTTTCAGCGTTTTGGTTTTGTCGGCGTGTGGCACCTTGAAGCGGATATCCGTCGTCACAGCGCTGTCGTACATCCACTCATGAATGCCCATCTTTTGGTGAATGAGGTTTGTCAGGGGCGACGGGCGCTCGTCTTCCACACTTTTGCCGCTTAGGAAAAGATCGATCGAAACGGCAGCAGTGTGGCCTTGAGCTACGGCGGTGATGACGTTTTTGGGGCCGAGCGCGGCATCGCCACCGAAAAAGACATGTGGCAACGTCGATTGCAGGGTGTCTTTGTTGAGTTTTGGAAGGTTCCAGCGGTCGAACTCCATACCCAGGTCACGTTCGATCCACGGGAATGCGTTTTCCTGGCCTACTGCAATCAGCACATCGTCGCATTCGAAGGTCACATCCGGCTCGCCGGTAGGTACGAGGCTGCGTTTTCCGTCGGCGTCGTACTCGGCTTTCACTTTTTCGAACGTCATACCGGCCAATTTGCCGTTTTGAATGACAAACGCCTTGGGAACGTGGTTTTCGAAAATTGGAATATCCTCGTGCAAGGCATCTTCTATTTCCCAGGGGGATGCTTTCATTTCGCTTTTGGGACTGCGCACCACCACTTTTACATCTTCGCCGCCCAAACGCCGGGCTGTGCGGCAGCAGTCCATGGCGGTGTTGCCGCCACCGAGCACCAGTACTTTTTTGCCGATTTTGCTGGTGTGTTCGAAGGCGACATTGGCCAGAAATTCAATACCGATCTGAATGTTGGCGCCGCCTTCCTGCCGACCTGGCAGGTCGCTCAAATCACGCCCACGCGGAGCGCCGGTGCCTACGAAAATGGCGTCGTAGCCCTTGCCAAGCATGTCGCGCATGCTGGAAACATAGGTGCGGAACTGAGCGTGGATACCCAGATCGAGGATATAACCCACTTCTTCATCGAGCACGGTTTCCGGCAATCGGAACGAAGGAATCTGGCTGCGCATCATGCCGCCGCCGGCAGGTTGTTCGTCGAACAGGTGTATTTCATAACCTAGCGGGGCCAGGTCACGCGCGACGGTCAATGCAGCAGGGCCGCCGCCGATCAGGGCGATTTTTTTGCCGTTGGGCGGAAAAGGGCCCTGGGGCATCAAGGATTTTACCTCGCCTTTAAAATCGGCAGCCACCCGTTTCAGACGGCAAATAGCAACCGGTTCTTCCTCAACGCGCCCGCGTCTGCACGCAGGCTCGCAAGGGCGGTCGCAGGTGCGGCCAAGTACGCCGGGAAATACATTTGATTCCCAGTTGATCATGTATGCCTCGGTATATCGCTCGGCTGCGATTAATCGAATGTACTCAGGCACGGGCGTATGGGCCGGGCAGGCATACTGACAATCCACCACTTTGTGGAAATATTCGGGATCTTGAATATTGGTTGGGTTCACGTTTCAGCTTCTTTTGTCATTGATTGAGGAGCCAATGTAGGAGGTTGTGCAATTTTTTTTTAATTTTTTTTTTGATATGAAAATAACATGCAATTCGAGTTCAAAATATGTGGCTTTTAAATTTGAAAAAAGTCGCAAAAAAGCCATTTTGAAGCCCATAAACGTAGTTTTTTTTAATTTTTACATGAGCAGGCTTTTTACGAAAAATACCTTAACTGAAGGTAATGTTTTTTCTTTAATATTTTGTTAATGTGCGTGACGTTATGAGTACTGGCACGCCGTTCGCACGTCTTAATGTCATCAATTCAAAATTTAATCAGCTTTTTCAAATTTTCAAAAACCATGCGGTACGCAAAATTTCTGATCCTGATAACTCTTTTAATCCCGGTGTTCACCTCGGCGCAAATTTCCATCAAGAATGTAAAAGCGCCGGAAATGATCACGATCGAAGGTCGGGTGTTCGATGAAGTTTCGGGCACGCCGCTCAACCAAAGCCGCGTCACGATATTCGATGACATGATGAAGGCTTCGCTCGCTCAAACGGAAACGGATGCTTCAGGCGCCTACACCATCCAGGTGCCAAAGGTAACCCGTTACATGGTGCTGGCAGAAAAACCCACTTATTTCGACCATGAAATTGTGGTGTCTGATTTCAACGCTGCACAACAGGTAGATCTCGGCCTTGGCCGCAAACCCGGTTATGTGTTCGATATCACCATTTTCGACAAGGCTTTCGAGCACAACCCGATCAACACCCTGCGCGATTGCAAAGTGGAAATTTACAACAATACCACCCATGAGCAGGTGCTGACAATCGATAAACTGCCCAAGTCTGCATTCAACTTCTCGTTCGCAGAGGGTAACCACTACACGGTGCTTGTGCGCAAACAGGGCTACCTCAACCGCCGTATCGAAGTGTATGTAAATGTGAACGGCTGTATCCTCTGCGTCGATGGCATGGGTATCAAAGAGCCGGACCTGGTGCCACTCATGACCCACAACAACGAACTGGGCCATTTCCTGGGCACCATCGATCTGGACTCCATCACCATCGGCAAACGTTTTCAGGTGCCGAATATCTACTACGATTTCGACAAATGGAACATCCGCCCGGAAGCAGCCAACACGCTCGATAAATTGTCGGTTTTCCTGAAAGACAACCCTGGCATCATCGTGGAACTCGGTTCACACACCGACGCACGCGGCAGCGACGACTACAACCTGGTGCTTTCCGATAAACGCGCGGCCTCTGCTGTAGCTTACCTGGTTGACAATCAGGGCATAGATTCCACCAAAATTACCTCGAAAGGGTATGGTGAAACTCAATTGATCAACCGTTGCGACGATGGCGTGGTTTGTTCCGAAAACGACCACCAATTGAATCGACGCACCGAAATCAAGATCACCGGCTTTGTACTCGAAGATCCGTTGTGGAAAAAATCCCTCAAACAGATCATTGAAGACAAAGAGCTCTACAAAAAAGTGCTGGAACAGGAAAAACGCCAAAAGTCCTACAGCAGCACAAAATAACGGGAGGTAGTACGTGCTTTAGGTTCAGGTAGCATGGGCTTCAGCCCGGAAACAACTACCTCGCTCCAAAATTTTTGGCACGATTTTTTTAATAGAACAATATAAAATCCCAAACCACCATAATCATTTCATCTGAATCAAAATTTTTGAATCCATGAACGCTAATCTCTTTAATCGCAAAACCTTGTTGTCGGGCGCTTTGATCGCCCTGGCATTCGGACTTAACGCCCAAGTTAAATCGACTCAAACCGATGAAAAGTACGCCAATACCACGGTGGTGTACAAAGACAAAGCTGCCAATGATCAGGACGTCCTCAACACGCTTGGCAGCGAGTATGGTATGGGTGATGTGATTCGTGTGACTGTTGCGCCTCCAAAACCGGCTGCAGCGCCTGTGATCGACAAAAGCAAAGGCCAAGATGTGTGGCTCGGCAAACCGAAGACACAAGATGTGCGCAACCTTACCGCTTCGAATGCCAACCAACCGGTACTTAATGTCAAACCGGCGGCGCCGGCAGTGAGCCCTGCAGTGGCTCCGAAGGCGGTTCAACAGGCAGTGAAAAACAGCGCGACACCATCGCCGGTTGCTGTTGAAACTGCTACTCCTGAAACACCAAAAACTGAGGAAGCAGTGTCTGCTGCGCCAGTTTCCACGATGAAGGCCAAAACAGCCAGCGGCGCTTCAAAATCGGGAAAAGCCTATAAAAAGCCGGGTAAAAAAAGTGGCAAGGGTTATGGCAAAACCAAATCACGCAAGCACGGCAAACAACGATATGGTTGCGCGCGGTTTTAAAAAGGTTTGATTCCTCTGGCAACATACTGCCGACCATCTTCGAAAGAAAGTACGAAATTGTACATGCCCGGCGGCCAAGTAGATGTTTGATTGAATGTAAACGTGGACCGACCTTTTGTTACCTCCTTCATTTGTTCTGCCACCTGCATACCCATTTGATTAAATACCTTTAGCCTTGTGGCGCCCCCACTGTGACTGACCAGTGTGGGCGTCACCTGTTCATAAAATGGATTAGGCCATAATTCTAATGTGTCTGTTTGGGTGTCTTTTTCAGGTAAATCGGCGGATACCAAATCAGATAAGGAGAATTTGGCGAGGAATTGCTTGTCAGCGAGAAAGGCCGACGAATGGCCTGTTCCATAAATAAATGGCCTGTCGATTGCTAAATCATAAATCTTGTTCTTATTTCCGAGCAAGTCGGTTAAGTGGAAAGATTGGTAACCATCCAAAGTATAGATTGCAAAAAAAGGTTCGTAAAAACTGCTGTCCAGGTTTATACTTTTTGTCCCAATAGCCAATAAATAATGATCGTCCAGCCGGAATATATTTTGAGCCGAAGCAAATTGGATGCCTTCATCTTCCAGATTGTGTAACCAGATTGTCTGACCATCCGGCCCGATTTTTTCTACATATCCGTCCACATCGCTGAGCGATTTACGAACGTAGCCTACGATATAGGTGTTGGATTGTTCGTCGCTGATTGCATCGTACATTTCGCCATCAGGAAAAACGCCATACGTGCGCAACACTTCCCATTGCAATTGCGCGTTGGTGCCGAATTTCCATACATGGTATTGCATGTCGATATCGGCACACAAATTACCGCTCTGATCGATGTGAATCGGTTTTAGTAAAAATGGGAAAACATTCGAAACAGCCGTAGTGATCGTTTCACCGTTGGCGTCGACCTGCCAACATAAAAACCGCGTTTCAATAGGGAAGTAGGAAAAGTACCTGCACCAAATGATCCAACGGTCATTCAGCCAGGTTCCTGAAAGTGCGCCAAAACTAATGGAATCGTGGGAGAATCTTTTTGTCCATAATTCAGCGCCATCTGGCGCAAGTTTTCGAATAAATACGCCGGATATTTGTTTGATGGTGTCCAGATATTCACCGAAAGCCACCAAGTCATTATTTTGGTCGATCTTTAAGTCCATGATATAACCGGTTGTTGCCGGCTCAGGAGGCGCCACTTTTTGCCATTCTATCTGGCCGTCGGGGGCATATTTTATGAGCAGCCGTTGGTTTATGGGAAAAAATGGATCTGGTTGTGTCGTTCCAGCTATATAAACTGCTCCTACCTGATCGACGGCGCTGGAAAGGAGGTAGTCCTGACCAATGTATTGATGTGTCTGCTCCCAAAGTAAATCTCCTTGAGGAGAAAACTTCCTGGTAGCAATTCCGATTAATGGTCCGGGTGAGTAGATATGGCCGAAATTTGCAACCATATGATCATTCGTAATTTTTATTTTAGGTCCGATTTCAATAAAACCATTTGCATAATCATTGGTTTGATACTGCCAAATAGGACTTACTTGTTGACTGAATAACCCCAATGGGAGTGTTGTTAAAAAGACAATAAATGTATTGCTTTTCATGATAGATAGGATTAATCCCATAAGGGTTCGACTATTCTCGAACCCTCATGGGATTTTATGAAATGGGGAATTGATGCTAAACCTTTACCAACTTATAAACAGTTGGTATTCCGCTAATCAGGCAATGTAAATGATAAACGCCGGAAGGTAAATCATGTAGGTCGATAAGATGACGAACTCCTGAAGCGCTCGGGTAAATCAGTTGTTTTAAACATTTTCCATGTATATCATACAAACTGATTTCTATTTCCATTCAGGACAAAATCAATAATCTGGAGAGATCCGGTTATTTGGTATCGGAATTTTCTTTTAGATTGGTTATTTAAACAAGGAGTTACAAGAGTTACATGAGTGTTTTTATAATACTCCTGCAACTCCTTGTTAAACACGAATAAACTACGGCTTAATTTTCTGCGTATTCACCACTTTGCCATTGGCATCGATCTGAATCACTTCCATACCAAGTTCTTTCAATCCACCCATGGTTTTGGAGGCGTCGCCGGCCATAAACCAACCGAGGTTGTTGGGTTGAACGATGCTTTTAGCTGTCATTTGCACATCTTTCAAGGTCAACCCTTGCACTTTGGCGCTGTATTTTTTCCAATAGTCGTCGGGCAGGTTGTATTTCACCACCTCGCGTGCGCTGGCAGTCACGGCTGCATTGGTTTCCCAGTAGCCGCTCATACCCAATACGGTGTTCTGTTTGGTTTTGTCGAACTCTGCTTGCGTCATCGGCTTGTCGCCTACAAAAGAGGTAACTTCTTTGATGACTTCTTGCACGCTTTCCTTCGTTTTGTCGGTTTGAACCGGCGCCATGACGAGGAAAGGACGTTGGCCGCGCGTGTTTTGAATAAACGAACGTGAGCCGTACGACCAGTGCTTGTCTTCCCGAATGTTCAGGTTGATCCGGCTGGTGAAATCGCCGCCCAACACGTTGTTCATTTGCTCGATGGCGGTTTCATCCATTTGTCCGTAGGGTTTGGTGAGGTAACCGGCAACAATCACGCTTTGCTGGCTTTCCGGACGGTCGATCAGGTAAATCTTGTTGGAAGAAGCATTGGTTTTAACCTCCGGAATTGTTTTTTTAGGCACATCGCCTTTCTGCCAGGTACCGAAACGTTTTTCCAGTTTGGCCGTGAGTTCTTCCAGGGTGATATCGCCTGTAACCACAATGGTAGCGTTGTTCGGGCGCAACCAGCGGCCCTGGAATCCTTTGATATCATCCAGCACAATTGAATTCACACTTTCTTCTTCTCCGGAGCCGGTCATCGGCATGGCGTATGGGTGGCCTTCGCCGTACAGCAGGGTGGGCATAACGCGCATCACCATACTTTGCGGGTTTTTCTTCTCATTCTGGATGCCGCTCACCTGTTGCGTTTGCAGGCGTTTGAAATCGTTTT
>JAEUUR010000569.1 GCA_016787465.1 Saprospiraceae bacterium
GGACCAACAGCGCTGTGGGTGTTGGCGTCCTGGGTGATCACGGATTCGCCATCCATGGTTTTGTTAAATACTCGCCAGATTTGGGACGCATGAGGCGTGTTCCGGTCGTATTGCTGCTCATACCGGATATAATTGAAAAGCAGTAAACAAGCGGTCATGCCGATTACCAGACCGGTCATGTTTAGTCCGGTAAAAACAGGTTGCTTCCTCAGCAACATTTTGATGGCGTGGCTCAACATAATCAGATCATTTATTCCGGTCGGAGGGATTGTACCGGATTGGTTAATGCCGCTTTTACACTTTGAACGCTTAGCGTTAAGAAGGCTATCATCAAAGCGAGCGTACCGGCGATCGCAAAAATCCACCATTGCAGTTCGATCCGGTAGGCAAATCCGTTGAGCCAATCGCGCATGAGGTACCAGGCAAGCGGAGAGGCGAGCAGAATGGCGATCAACACCAATTTTAGAAAATCTTTAGCCAACAATCCGGTGATTCCTGCAACAGAAGCGCCCAACACTTTGCGGATACCAATTTCTTTCATTCTGTTGGTAACCGACAAGGTTACAAGCCCGAACAATCCCAAACATGCCAAAAAAATGGAAACACCACCTGCCCGTGATATGATACCGCCAAAACGCATGTCAGCGCGGTAAAAACGATCCAGGTCTTCATCCAGGAAACTATATTTGAAGGGCAGTTGTGGTTCAACGCTGCGCCAGTTTTTTTCTAATCCTGCAAGGGCTGCTGCAGGGTTGCCGGCGCTGATCCGCACCAGGTATTTCAGAGGCACATAACCGGAGAACTGGTGGAACAACTGGCTTTTTATTTCTTCCGCCAACGGACGAAAGTGGAAATCTTTGACGACCCCAATCACAACAGGCAAGGGTTTATTGGGATCTTCGTAATACCCGTTTAATCGTTGTCCGATCACGTTTTCCAACGTCCATCCGAAATTGTGCATCATACTTTCATTGATGATGACAGAGCTTACGGTATCCAGCGAAACGGCCGGGTCGAAATTGCGACCGGCAATCAGTTGCATGTTGAGTACCTGCAAAAACTGATCATCGACATAATATTCATAGGCTTCCCGATGTGTTCCGTTGTCGTTCCAACCGCTTCTGCTCCAGCCCATACCGGCGCCAAAACTCAACTCTGCACCTGCAATTCCGACAACTTGCGGGGTACTCTGCACGGCTTGTTTGAACAACGGAAAAATGCGTTTTGAATCCGTTCCTTCGGCATCCACCACCAACACGTTTTCTTTAGCAAACCCAGGGTTTTTGGAACGCATGAAATCGATCTGTTTCAAGATCACCATCGTGGAAATGATCAAACCTACCGAAAGAACAAACTGACCGGTTACGAGTGTTTTGGTGAAAATATTGGAACCTCCGAGCTTGAACTTGTTTTTCAAAATTTCAATTGGCCGGAACCCCGACAATATGAGTGCCGGGTAACTGCCGGCAGCCAGGCCGGTTAGTATTACCGTCGATAAATACAACCAACTTAATTCAGGGAATTGTTGCAGTGAAAATACAAGTTTTCGATTGGATAGTTCATTAAAGGAGGGTAACAGGAAGTAGGCGAGTGTTATGCCAAAAATGGCTGAAATAATGCTTAATAATACCGATTCTGTGAGGAATTGTCCAATCAAGCTGCTTCGATTGCTGCCCATTACCTTGCGGATGCCTACTTCTTTTGAACGGCCCGCCGAACGGCCGATGGCCAGGGTGGTAAAGTTTATACAAGCGATTCCCAACACGCCGGTAGCAATCGCAAGTAACGTCCAGATACTTTTTGGGTTTATGGGAGGTACATTGCCGCCAGCTACCACGGTTTGGGTGTGCATATCAAGGATCGGCTGCAATTTATAAGTGATGGGCGCACCAGTACCCTCCCATTGATTTTCCTGACGAAGCCGGGCTTCTTCTTCGGGGTAATATTTTTGCCGTAATTGAAGCAGCCTTTTTTCATCATTCGGCAATCCACTGCCGGGTCGCAGTTTCACATAGGTTTCATAAGCAGAATGGTTCCAGTTCGTCCA
>JAEUUR010000480.1 GCA_016787465.1 Saprospiraceae bacterium
AAAGAACTTTGAAAGGTTCTTTTTACAGACTGGAAAAACCCTACTCGACCTGATTTAAGTCTAGTTCTTTATTTTTGACACAGTTCCGTGAACAAACCCAGGCTATTTGGAACACGCGTCGAAAACACAAAAACACTCAAACACCAAAACACTCAAATACTCAAACACCAAAACCCCCGAACACATATCCCCCGCGAAATCCCTAAATCCTAAAAATCCGTGATCAAAAAAGCCTCACCGGGCATTACGCCGGGAGGCTCCGAAAACAATAAACAGCAGGATAATTTTTGAGTACTTTTGATCTTTTATCAGCAAGGTAGGGCATGGTTGGGGTTTGGGAGGCGGGTTTGCCGACGAAGCATGCAGATGCATGTTGACCCAAGAAGCTGATCCTTGAATCATTGATCGGAATTGCAGCGGTTGATTGAATCAACCCGCTGAAAAAGCAAACTGAAAGCCCAGAACCCGGGTTATAAATTGCTGATCTTACGCACCACCTTGTAAAGCCGGGTGGTTTCATTTACTTCTTCTTCGAAAGGATCGTTGTCGAAATAATTGGCAGAGATCAGTTTAAGGCGGACGATACGCCCGCGGTTGTTGTATAGTTTTTGGACGTACTTCACCCAAACATTGCCGTTTGAGCGCACCGCATAAATTTCATTATCGCGAATGTCATTCAGATTTTCCACAGAACGGCACACGACGATATCGCTGTTTCGGATGACCGGGTCCATGGAGTTACCTTCAATTTGAAAGGCAACCAGGCCTGTTCCGGATATTCCGGGGATGGAGAAGTACGTGTTATCTTCTTGCCCCCCTTCCCCCAGTGTGGCGCCGGCAAATGCGCGCGCTGTCGTAAAGAGAATATTTCCAGGCCCGCCGCTCATCATACGGTCGGCAGCAAGCGCATCGCCCGGCGCATCGAAACCAAAGGGGTTCCCGATGCCGTGTAGCAGCCAGGCTTCATTGATATCATAGGCCCGGCAAAAAGATTGCGCCTGACCATAGTCGATAACACGTTTGCTGTCAGGATTCAAAAAAGCGCGAATAATATGGCCATAGGCTTTATTGCCGAGTACTTTTTCTGCAACATCCCCCACCCCTTTTCCGCCACGGTCGTTCTTGACGATAGCGCCGCGATCTTCCAGTAATTTGAAAGCCTGGATAAAGCGGCTGTTCAGGTCTATTCTGTCTCCTTTAATCATATCACTGAAGGTTTAAACGTAATTAAGGATGATTGAAGTTGGTGGCTGTGTGCCGGATGTTTTTCAATTTTGATGGTGCAAATTTAAAACAAAGAGTTTTTAAAAACAAATAATTTCAAAGAATTTTTTCCAAATTTCTTTTCAAACAGGCCGAACAAACCTATATAACATTGAAAACCAGCCACTTGATTTTGTTGTAAATTCAACCTGAATTTCAAACAAAGTTGAAAAGCATTCCAGCATCTTGTTTTGTTTTAACAAGTATGTTTGAAAAATAATCGTACTTTTGTCGGCGCAAATTGTTTGTTTTGCGATAGAATACCGGTTCGCACCCGAACCTTACGATACTTCGCGCTGTTTGGCTTTGAAAATAGCCTGCGGTTAAATATAGCGCTCAGTAAGACAGGTCGTATTCAAAACCACTTTGCGTTGACTGTAAAATCATGGCAATAACCATTTCACTTTTAAACCACAAAGGCGGGGTCGGCAAAACGACCAGCGCCATCAATATAGGCGCCGCTATGGTGGAGCTTGGCAAAAAGGTACTGTTGATCGACCTTGATCCGCAAGCCAACCTGACCATTTCCCTGGGTATCGGACGCCAAAAAATTACGATCTACGAAGCGCTGCGCGGCGAAGGCGAATTATCCCCCGTTACGCACAAACCGGGTATGGACGTCGTTACTTCCTCCCTGGACCTTTCCGGCGCTGAAATGGAACTCATCAACGAAGCCGGCCGCGAGTTTATCCTGCGCGAGCTGATCTCCCAGGTTTCGGAAGATTACGACTATATCCTGATCGATTGCCCGCCATCGCTAGGCCTGCTGACGCTGAACGCACTCACCAGCAGCCGCTACGTGATGATCCCCTTGCAAACAGAATTTCTGGCCGTACAAGGGCTCGCTAAAATCAAACAGGTGATCGATAAAGTGCGCATGCGCCTCAACAAAAACCTCGACATGGGCGGCGTAATCGCGACCATGTACGACAGTCGCCGTGTACTCAACCGCGATGTGGTGGATACCATCCACAAATATTTCGGTGAAAAAGTGTTTAAAACCTATGTGCGCGACAATGTAGCCCTTGCAGAAGCGCCCGCTCAACGCAAAGACATTTTCGACTACAGCCCTAAAAGCCCGGGCGCCGTCGACTACCTGGAATTAACCAAAGAAATCCTGCAACGAACCAACGGACAATAACCCACACGCCCGCTAATTTTTTAACCATGGCAAAAAAAAGATTCTCCGAGGGTCTGGACGACCTTTTCAGCGACAGCAAAGCCACAGTCAATGACTTGTTCGGCTCGGCTACCACCGCTGCTCAGCCGGCTCAGGAGCGCCGCCATGGGCATAAAAATTTCATGTCGGATCTCGACAGCCTGCTCCAGGAAGCACTGGAAGAAAGCCTCGCCAATCAAACCGACGATACGGCCCCTGTCAGCAATAAATCCAAATCGACCGTTCGCCGTTCCGATCCCGACGCCCTGCCGCATGGACTCGACGCGCTGATCCGTCAAACCATCGACATTCAGGAAATTGTGACGGACGAAGCAAGTGGTAAAAAACGCCTCACCGTGGCCGTCGATAAAACAAAAATCGAAAAGCTGAAAACCATTGCACGGATGGAAAACGCTTTCCTGAAAGACTTACTGGTTGAACTGATCGACTCGTACATTCAGGAGTATACCAAACGGAAAGGGTTAAATATTTGAATTCCCCCAGGCCCCCAGTTCCCTGGCCCCTTCACAGCAACTTTAAACAAATCCTGTGTTAAGCGCTTACCACGATTTCCGGCTTTTTTACAACCAAAGTATTTATCCGGAGTTATTGCACCTTGAACAACGCCGGCGGCGTTTGCTGCGATTGCTCGCGCTTTCAGGCTTCCTGGTGCTGCTGGTGGTGGCCTTACAAATTTACCTTTCCGTATTCATCGTCACCCTGATACTGGCGCTGCTCGTCGGCTGCTGGGTAGCTTACCTGTTGTTTCGGGTTCAAGTCTTTTTCCAGGAATTCAAACCACGGATTATCACCCTCCTGCTCGATTTTATCGACAACGACGTCAATTTTTCCTTTGAAAAATACCAGCCCAAAGGCGTTATTCCTGCCGCGCGTTTTTTTGAAAGCCAGATTTTCGTGGGCGCCGATGAATACCAGGGTGAAGACCTGATCCGCGGCCAGGTTCGGGAAACGCCCTTCGAACTCTGCGAACTACGGGTGCGCGAATTCAGTCCCGTGCGCAACCGCCTCGACCGCGTTTTTTACGGCATTTTCCTCATCGCCGATTACCAGCGTTGGGATATGCACGGCGGCCTGCTGGTGCTACCCGACGCTTACCGGAAGTACATGAGCAAAAGTGAACGCGCTTTTCACCTGACCGGCGGGCGGCGCGTGCGCGACAACATGCTGCCCGAATTCGAAGCTTTTTTCGACACCTACGCCACGCCGGATGTACGGGTAAAGGAAGTGATGTCGGTTGATATGCAACGCCGCATACTTCAGTTTCGCGAGCGGTTCCAACATATGAACCGCCTGAAGGAAATCTACTTTTCCATCATTGGGGATAAAATTTACCTCGCCCTGACGCAGGATAAAAACATGCTCGAACCCTCCCTCTTCCAACCCAACGTCAGTTATGAAATCGTGCGCGAATTTTACGACGACCTGCGGCTCCTGCTGGATGTGGTGCTCGACGTGGATGCGATGAATTAAACACGGATTAAATGGATTTGAATGATTTCATTTAATCCGATCAAATTTTCACAACCACGGTGGGCGATTATAGAGGGTGGATAAAACCAAACATGGCTATCCAGATATTGGGCTGAAAGAGATAATCACCCAGAGAAGCTGGTAGCATAGACAGATGTTACGCCTCTTCGAGGCGGGTATTTTTAGGTTCATATGGGAGTTACAAAGGTTGAGCCTCTTTGAGGCTACAAGAGGATACTAATTTCCATTGATCAGATATAATGTAAAACAAAAGGAATTCCGGTGGTTTGCATATGGCCTCGAAGAGGCCCAACGTCTGTCAAACCGCCTAAACACAGGCTCCGCTCTGTTATATATTATGTGGTTCGTCACTAAACCAAATTTACCTACTTTTGCACTTTACACTTCACGCTGTTTGATTTTGATAATTGCCTTCGGCTAAATCCCTGATTTACAGCGTTCATTATGACAGGTTGGTATTCAAACCACTGCACATTGACTTTTAACATGTTATGCATAAAATAGACGTTATCCTCGGCCTGCAATGGGGCGACGAAGGGAAAGGTAAAATCGTTGATTTTCTGGCTACCGATTACGATATCGTAGCGCGTTTTCAAGGCGGCCCCAACGCCGGACACACCCTCAAATTCGACGGCAAGAAATATGTGTTGCACACGGTACCCTCCGGTATCTTCCGCAACGACCTGATCAACCTCATCGGCAACGGCGTGGTGCTCGACCCCATCGTTTTCCAACGCGAGCTCCGCTCGCTGGAGCAAAGCGGCGTACAGTTTCATCAGCGGCTGCTCGTTTCCAAAAAAGCCCACCTCATCCTGCCCACCCACCGATGGCTGGATGCGGCCAGCGAAGCGCACAAAGGGAAAGCCAAAATTGGATCCACCCTCAAAGGCATCGGCCCCACCTACATGGACAAAACCGGAAGAAACGGCTTGCGCGTAGGCGATATTTCGCAGTCAAACTTTAAGGATTTATACAACGCTTTAAAAGTCAAACACTTAGAGCTGTTGAAGATTTACCCGGCTATCGAATTTGATCTTGAAAAGGAAGAAGAAGCCTGGTTTGAAAGCCTGAACACCCTGCTCGCTCTGAAGCAGGTCGACGCAGAATATTACATCAACGAAGCGCTCGCCGACGGCAAAAAAATACTGGCGGAAGGCGCGCAGGGCAGCATGCTTGACGTCGATTTCGGCACCTACCCCTTCGTTACGTCCAGCAATACCATCACCGCCGGGGTATGTACCGGTCTGGGCGTGGCCCCTCAGCGCATCGGTCGAGTGATCGGCATTACCAAAGCCTACTGCACCCGCGTGGGCGGCGGCCCCTTCCCCACCGAACAAGACAATGAAACCGGAGAAAAACTCCGCCAGTTGGGCATGGAATTCGGCTCCACGACCGGCCGGCCGCGCCGCTGCGGCTGGATCGATTTGCCGCAACTGAAGTACACCATCATGCTCAACGGCGTGACGGAGCTCTGCATGACCAAAATCGACGTGCTCAACGCATTCGACGAAATTCAAGCCGCTACCCATTATCGATACGACGGCGCCACAACCGACCGCCTTCCGTTCGACCTGAACGCCATTGCCATCGAATCCGTCTACCAAACGTTCCAAGGCTGGCAATCCGAACTCGACGATATCCGTAGTTTTGATAAGCTCCCGTCGGCGGCCCGCTCATTCATCGAGGCCCTTCAATCCTACCTCGGTGTTCCATTTTCCATGATTTCGACGGGGCCGGAACGGGAAAAGTTGATTTTAAGGAATGATGAATGATGAATGATGAATGATGAATGATGAATGATGAATGATGAATG
>JAEUUR010000619.1 GCA_016787465.1 Saprospiraceae bacterium
AACCTGGATTCTATTCGATGGTGGCATTGGCCGTTGTGGGCGTCGGCGGCCGTGACTGCGTATTATTTCCACCCGATGGTGATGTATGCCGCTGTTTTTGCCTGCGGATGGATGATCCTTCGGGTTGATCAAAACCGGAAAACGAATTGGAAAACGCAGCGTTGGCCGGTATTTGCAACCATGTTGGTGATGTTGGGCGCCATTTCCTTTGTGAAATACAAGTGGTTGAAACTCGATTGGTATGATGCCGCCGCGTTAAAACGGACCAAAGCTTTTACCGAACTTTGGCCTAACTGGATTGATTTGCCAAGCAACCGCGATCTGTGGCAATATTGTTTGAGCGATTATTGGTTTGTACCGGCCGGGTTGTTGGTTTCGGTGGTTTACTACCTTTGGAAAAAACAATTCTGGACGGCTGCTTTTACCGCGTTATATCCAATGGCGTATGTCTTTTTGGTGAACGTGCCTTACCATGAAAGCACGCATCAGTTTTATATGGAAAACCTGTGGCTTCCCTTGGGTTTGTTTGCAGCGGCGCCCCTTGTATTTGATGTACTCCCTGGGTTGTTTTCGGAAAAGGTTACGTTGTGGGTGGTTGCTGTTATTTCATTTATAGGCATCGCGCGTATCGCACAGGCGCACGAACCCTGGACGGCCAGGTTGAGATGGGAGCAACAGTTTTTAGAAAAAACCGGCAATATACCGGAGCAGAAACTCTTGTTAACCGAAAACCAGGTACCCATGGACACCTTCAAACTCGCCTGGGGAATGGCCTATGAATTTTTGATGCTTTCCTCCCTGGAATCGCCTGAACAGGTCAGGAGTATCCTGGTTACCAACGAACCGCAACGCTACGATACTTTACTGGCAAAGCCTCGCCTGTTTTTGGGGCCGTTCAAAAACTACGAATATGCCGCAATGCCCGCACGTTATTTTCAATTACAGGATACAAGCGCATACATCCGGTGGAAAGAGTAAATTTCATTTCTTAAAACTATTGCAAGTTTTCTGTGTTCTTTAAAGCCCACCTCGCGCAGGTATCAAAAATTGACCTATCTTCGCAGCCTTGAAATAGGGGTTCAGTTTTTATGAAAAATGTGTTTGCATATCTGTTGTTGTTGGTGATGCTTTTCAATGTGGCAGCGCCTCTGGCACTTCATTTGTGCGAAAAAAATGCGTTTGAGTTGACCGAATGGGGAGCAGATGATTCAGACGAAGAGGGCAAAAAAGAAACAGAAAAAGAAAATTTTGCCGAAACCAACCACTTTTCAAGCTTTTTAACCACCAACTGGCTACTCTTCCGCGCTCAGGATAATTGTTTTAATGGCGCCAGTTACATTTCCCAGCATACCGCCCGGATGCTGGAAATTCCTCCCGAAGCTTAATTCTTTTGCGCCCGGTTCCCGGATACGCAATTTTTTGCAAAAAGACATCAGGTTTTTTTGCCTGAGCGGCTATGTTCCTTTTGGAATATTTACCTGCGGCTAGTTCCTGTCATTGCTTTTGCTACCCATTCCTTTTTCATTTTATTTTCAATTAAAGTTCCGGAGCAGTTCTGTTTCAGTAATAACCTGTTTGGTGTATTCTTAAACATGAAATGCCTGTATGGACGGAATTTTCAAGGCAGCTAAAACCGGTTACCTGGTATTGCCGACCTGTATTCATCTAATTTTTTGATCGCGTATAAATTCAAATTCGTTCAGGCATGAAATCGTATTCATCCTTTTTAAAAACTGACATCCTTGCGGGCCTTGTAGTGTTTTTGGTAGCCCTGCCGCTTTGTTTAGGTATTGCATTGGCAAGTGGCGCCCCGCTTTTTGCCGGTATCATTGCAGGTGTCATTGGCGGTATTGTCGTAGGGGTTTTGAGTAATTCCCAGCTAAGCGTTTCGGGCCCAGCAGCCGGTCTGACAGCCATCGTACTTGCGGCTATTACCAGTTTAGGCTCTTATGAAGTATTCCTGATGGCGGTTATGTTGGCCGGCGTGCTACAAATTTTATTGAGTGTTGCAAAGGCCGGTACGATTTCCAATTACTTTCCTTCCAACGTGATAGAAGGTATGCTGACGGCTATCGGTGTGATTATCATCCTGAAACAGCTGCCACATGCCATCGGCTATGATGCCGATAATGAAGGTGATTTCTTTTTTATTGAGGACAAAACGGGGCACAATACTTTTTCTGCCATCATTGATGCGGTCAACTACACACACCTGGGCGCGGTGATCGTTACCCTGGTATCTTTGGGTATTCTGATTTCCTTTAACAAAATTGCGTTTCTCAAAAATCTGAAAGCTGTACCTGGCGCTTTGATTGCCGTTGTTGCCGGAATGGTGATCAATGAAATGTTTAAAGCAACCGGAAGCAACCTGGCTATTCAACAGGAGCATTTGGTTAACTTGCCGGTTCCAGCCTCATTCAATGATTTTATCGGGCAGTTTTCCATGCCGGATTTCAGTGCCATCGGTAATCCGCAGGTTTGGGTAACAGCCGCTACCATTGCCGTGGTGGCCAGTATTGAAACGTTGTTGTGCGTGGAAGCTTCCGACAAACTCGACCCGCTCAAACGATATAGCAATACCAACACAGAGTTGTTTGCACAAGGCGCCGGCAATATGTTGAGCGGTTTGATCGGCGGCCTTCCGATGACTTCGGTAATTGTGCGCACATCAGCCAATATCAATTCAGGCGCACGCACGAAAATCTCCACCATTGCCCACGGTGTGTTTCTGCTGCTTGCCGTAATTTCAATACCGACCATCCTGAACAAAATACCACTAGCCAGCCTGGCTGCCGTGCTGCTTATGGTAGGATACAAACTTGCGAGCCCGAAAGTGTTCAAACATATGTGGGAAAGCGGCAAATATCAGTTTGTTCCGTTTATCGTCACGGTGATTGCCGTTGTATTCACCGATTTGCTCAAAGGGGTTGCTATCGGCTTGGTGGTTAGTATTTTCTATATCCTGCGCGCCAACCTGAAACTGGCCTACTTCTTCAAAAAAGAAGAATACCAGGCCGGTGAAACAATCACGATCGAGCTGGCACAGGAAGTGTCCTTCTTAAATAAAGCGGCGATCAAACAAACCCTGAACCATTTACCCGAAGGCAGCAAACTGGAAATTGACGCTTCCAAAACTTTTTACATCGATTACGACGTGCTTGAATTGATCCGGGATTTTATCAATACCGGCTCCAGGGAAAAGAACATTCAAGTGCATCTGACGGGCTTCAAGGAAGAATATCAACTCTTCACTTCGCCTTCCCACGTGAGCAGCCATTAGGCTTCCCATTTTTCTTCATTTGAAAATTCCTGGTTATGGATAATCATATCTTGCTGGAAAACGATTTGCAGCCAACTTTGGTAGATACTTCGCATCATGGAAACGCCAGCCAAACGGTTGCAAAACAAACGCATAAAGCACCGTTCGATGAAAGGCATGTATTGCATGAACTGGCTCATTTTTTACCATCGCAGAGCGCTTTAAAAGACTTTATTCATCACAACTCGCTGCATGCGTATCAGCACCTCAAATTTTACCCGGCTATTTTTAAGGCCTCCAATATTTTTGGGTATCACGTCACCCTTCAATTGGAAGAATACAGAAAATTGTATCAGAACGGCCGGATTCGCCAGGGCATGATCGACCGGGTGATTATCGAACGGAAAGGACATGAAATGGCTGCATTTTGGAAAAACCAAATGCTGCACGACCAGTTTGATGTGAACCGCACACCCCGCATCGGCGCCTTGCGGTCGCATTGGAAAAGTGCGTATAAAATCGACCTGGATTATCAGGTACATCCGCTGCTTTTCCGTGTATTGAGCAGTTACCTGGATCAGGGCATTGCACTTTGGCGTTTTCCAACCGACGGTTCAGGGTTTTTATCAACCATCCGTGCGTTGGAACAAAACGGAATTGTCAGTTTTTTCAAAACCAAAAGAGCCAAAGGTTTGCTGTTGGCAGGAGAAAGCAGCATATCCGATCTGTTGAAAATGGTAGCAGGCGATGAAGCATATTTTGAGCAATATCTTTTTGATCAGCAGTTTAGTCACCAGGGATGGTCAGGTTTTGTGGCTACTGCTGAAACCACGCCTGAAGCGCTGCTCGATCACCGTAAAATTTCGTTACAAGACCTGGTACTGTTCGAGCTCTTGTTGGAAATAGATGCCCTGGATCATTTATTCGGTTCAAAGTGGCAACCGCTCAGCACTTCGGTGAAAGAAAAGCCAATGCAGGTAATTCCATCAGAAGCGCCGATGAGCGTGTACCAGGAGGTGTTGAGTTTATGGCAGGATGCATTTGAATGGAGTTATTACGATCAGGCGCTGGCAGGCATCGAGCGGGTGAATCCGCCTGCAAAACCGGACGTCAAACCATTTCAAGCCTTGTTTTGCATCGATGAACGCGAATGTTCTTTGCGGCGCCATGTGGAATCGGTAGCTCCAGGCGCAGAAACTTTGGGAGCGCCCGGCTTTTTCGGCGTCGAGTTTTATTTCCAGCAACAGCACAGCAAGTTTTACGAAAAACTTTGTCCGGCTCCGGTTACGCCAAAATACCTGATTAAAGAAACCGAAGCCACTGACTCCCATGCGCATGAATTGCTGTATACACGCAGCACCCACACCTTGTTCAGAGGGGCATTTTTTGCCATTACCATGGGCTTTTGGGCAGCGTGCAAGATTGTGTTGAATTTGTTCCGACCCAAAATGAGCCCGGCTATCTCCAACGCATTTGCGCACATGGATTCCGGCAGCAGGCTGACGATCGAAAACAAGGATACAAACGACCGTGAAAACGGCCTTCAAATTGGCTTTACCGTTGAAGAAATGGCTACCCGGGTTGAAAACCTGTTGCGAGGCATTGGCGCTATTCAGGATTTTTCTCCCCTGTTTTATGTCATTGCACACGGTTCTAGCAGTGCCAACAACCCGCATCACGGCGCGCACGATTGTGGCGCGTGCAGCGGTCGGCCGGGCGGCACCAATGCGCGGGTGTTTGCCTTTATGGCCAATCATCCGCGGGTAAGAGAGCGCTTGCGTGCAAATGGAATTGATATTCCGGATACCACCCAATTCGTTGGCGCCATGCACGATACCGCTGCAGATCAAATCGGATACTATGACGAGCATGCCCTGAGCAAGGACAATGCAAAACGCCACCAGGAATACGTCACTTTTTTCGAAAATGCCCTCGATTTAAATGCCAAAGAACGCTCCAGAAGATTTGCCTCCATTGATACCAGGAAAAACCTGAAAAAGGTACGCAAAGCCATCCTCGACCGTTCCGTGTCGCTTTTTGAACCTCGCCCCGAGTTGGGTCATGGCACCAATACGTTGTGTATCGTTGGCCGGAGGGAGCTGACTCAGAATTTGTTTCTCGACCGGCGCGCGTTTCTCAACTCGTATGATTACAGAACCGATCCGGAGGGGAAAATCCTTCAAAACACCATGCGCCCCCTCGGGCCTGTGTGCGGCGGCATTAACCTGGAATACTATTTTTCAAGGGTCGACAACTACAAACTAGGCGCCGGCACCAAACTGCCGCACAATGTGGTGGGATTGTTTGGTGTAGCCAACAGCAGTGATGGCGATTTGCGCCCCGGCTTACCGCTGCAAATGATTGAAGTTCATGACCCGGTCAGGTTGTTGATTGTAGTGGAACATTTTCCAGAAGTTGTTTTACGAACGATTCAAAGCGCCCCTGAGATGTATGAATGGTTCATCAATGAATGGGTACATATCGTTGCTGTAAACCCGGAAACCAGGTAACTTTTTAAATTCAGGGAAGGAGAATTTGTTCCATATCAACCTTTGACGAAAATCATACCGAGCATGCCCGACTTTACTGCATTCATCGAAAATGCCAAAGAGATGGAAACGAATCATATCCTGCATGCAACTACCGAAAACCTGCCCGTTTATACACTTAACTGACCCCATTTTACATGTCCTATTTGTTAATTGGTTTTACAGGATTGCCCGTTGCTGCATTTTTGATGACCCCTTTGATTCCCCGAAACCATGAAAAAACATTGTCGGGGCTGTTGCTGACGACCTTGGGATTGAACCTTATTTTGGCACTGGTTTTTTGCGGTTGGTGGGCATTTTCCGGTGCGCCGATTTTAACAGAAAAACTGATCACCTTGTATCAAACGCAAGGATTTGAGTTTTTTATCAGTTTGTATTTCGATCTCAATTCGGCCGTTTTTTTGTTGGTGGGAGCCATATTGATGCTGTTAATTTCAATTTTCAGCAAATATTACATGCACCGCGACCCTGGGTATCGGCGATTTTTTTCCACCATGTTGCTTTTTTACAGTGGTTACAACTTGATTGTTACAGCCGGTAATTTTGAAACCTTGTTTATTGGCTGGGAAATCATCGGAATCACTTAGTTTTTGTTGATCGCCT
>JAEUUR010000648.1 GCA_016787465.1 Saprospiraceae bacterium
ATAAAACCCTGGACAAGTGGTTTCAGCCTGGCGGGCATACAGAACCAGGCGATTTGGATATATGGGAAACCGCGCGCAGGGAAGCCGAAGAAGAAACAGGAATTGAAAATTTAACCAACCTGAGCGCATCCATTTTTGACCTCGACGTACACATCATCCCCGAAAAAGGTGAGCTGCCTGCGCATTTTCATTACGATGTGCGGGTTGCTTTTTTAGCGGAAACAGAGGTGTTGCCACCGACAAACACAGAAGTGAATGGATTGGCCTGGGTTTCGTTGGACACGTTGTTACGACAACTTGATACTCAACAATCTTTACGGCGCATGGCCATCAAGAGTTTGTTGCTTTCCGCATTTTGAAATGGGGAATCGTGACTTCCTCAAATTCGTCGCCCACAATGTCGTATTGAAGTTTCAGGTAAAAAGGCACCGCATTTATTCGTGCATGCAGGGTGATTTCCTTGTAATTTAACTCCCTGGCAAGTTTTTCTGAATAGGCTACCATTGCCGCGCCAACGCCTTTGCCTTGCATTTCAGGAGCAACTGCAACTTGTCGCATTTTAATTTCTGTATCTGAAACAGGCGTCAAATTCAGGTAGCCAACCATTTTTCCGGATGCGTCAAATGCGGCAATATGAATTTGATTCCACTCGGCCGCCAGTTGTTCGGTTGTATATTCCAGGCCAAGCGGTTTGCGCAACACTTCATATCGGAGCGCAACCGCTTCATCATATTCAGGGGAGGAAAATGTAATTTGACAAACCATGTTGCGGAATCATTTTTTTTTTAATCAATCAAATCAATCAGAACACTTGAAAGATTCAAATCATTCAATTTATCTTTCGCACTTTCTACGATTAACCAAATCTTTTCACTAAAACCACTATGTTAAAAAATGGAAAACTTTGATCAACCACTTGACGTCGGAATGGCGCCCGGTTCCGAATCCGGGCTGCAAATTACCGACGAAATTAAAATGTATTGGCAGGAAACGCGAAAATGGGCGCTGTTTTTTGGCATTATGCTCTTTGTTTTTTTCGGATTAGTCTCACTGGTTGGCTTATTGGCTTTGTTTTCTGGAACCGCCGGCGGTTTTGTAGGCGGAGTTTTTGTAATCGGCATGTATGTTGGGATTTTGTTCTTTCCGGCGCTTTATTACTACCGATTTTCCACTCAAATGAAACAAGCCTTAAACGATGGCGATAACTCTATGCTCGAACAGTCCTTTATTAATTTAAGGCGCTACTATGTGTACGTCGGCATTTTGGTCATTATCGTAGTGGCAATTTACCTCATCTTTTTCATCGTTTATGGTTCTGCGCTGATGCGTATGGGCTCCATGTAACACTTTAAAACCTTTGAATTATGTCAATTCTTGATGATAACAGCTCCATAAGCAATGCTTCCGGCGGTTTAAAACCAACCGGAGAAATGAAAAGAAACTGGGTCATAAGCTCTAAATGGGCCCAATTTTTATCGATTTTGGGCTTCGTTCAAATTGCAATCAGTATTTTGATGATCGGCGCTTTTGGCACTATTTTACAGATGATGTCAATGTATATGGGCGATAACCCAATGACTGCTTTCTTTGGCATGATCAGCACCTATTATTACCTCATCACCCTGCTGAGTGTGGCTTTCATGTTTTTTATTCATTTTTTCCACCTGCGATTTTCATTGAAAATCAAACAGGCGGTGAACCAGAATGACCAACATGCATTTACCGGCGCATGGCAAAACCTGCGCAACCATTTCAGGATATTCGGAATTGCCGTCTGCATCGTTCTTGTATTTTATATCGGCATTTTCATCTTTGCCCTTACTGCAGCAGCATCAGCAGGAGGCTCTATCCCATTGGAATAACAGGTAATGATGAATGATGAATGATGAATGATGAATATTTTTAAATCATAAACCATTTAATTCTAAACAACAAACGCCTTTTTTAAAAGGAATTTAAAAATTCATCATTCATCATTCATCATTCATCATTACCTGTTATTCCAATGGGATAGAGCCTCCTGTTGATGCTGCTGCAGTAAGGGCA
>JAEUUR010000068.1 GCA_016787465.1 Saprospiraceae bacterium
GGGTCGAGCGAATAAGTAGGTGCGCTGTTATCGTCGGTGGCATAACAAAATTTGAAAATCTTTCCATTCGGATTGTAGCTGTAGCACGATTGTGGCGGGCCCGTAAAACACCCCGTGGCGCCGCAATTCATCACCGGCCAATCGGAATAATTCACGCCCGTGAACTGAATGCCAGCATCCGTCCAATCGAACGCCAGTTCAAAAGACATCCGGCTCAGGCGGATATTGGCGCCAATCGGGTCGGTAGTGCGAAGCCCTACCCGCACCCAAAATTCTGTGCATGTAGCTGCAACGGCGTCTACCGTAAAATGAACGCTTGGGTCGGTGCAGGCCGGGTCGCCGGGGTGGTTCACGGAGGCGGGAAGTGCGGTTGCATTTAATCTCGTACACACACCCGCTGTTGAAATGCGCGATTTGGTTGCTGTTTCCAGATAACTGAATTCCGCACTCCAGGGCATGTTGTTCAGGTTGCCCTGCGAAGCGACTACCCGGATTGTGCAAATATCCACCGACTGACCCGAAGGGATGGTAACGTTCAAGGGTATCATGTAATGCAGCGTTTTTGATCCGCCGACGCCGTCGTAAACGCGAGGGGTGACCCCGATGTACTCCAAGCCCGCATTTTGCATCAAAGCGCTGACTTTAAATTCAACGTAACTGACCGTCATGGGCGCATTCCCAAAGTTCGTGAGTTTTAATGGCTGATCGGTATAATTGATCTGTTGAATCACATTTGAAAAACCCGCTATTACATTTTCATTGGCTGTGCCTGTAAATGTCGCAGGTAATCCGACTACCAGGTTCACCAACCCGTTTCTTTGGCCGGTCATCACCTGATTGATGGGGTCGCACACGCCGCCGGGGGCGGTGCTGGGGTCGTACATCAGCATTTGCGTATCGAATTCAAAGCCTACAGCCTCGCCCGGGAAGGCATTTACGACCACGGTAAATAACTCGGCATAGGCGCATTGTAACCCGCCGCCGCCGCAGGGTTCGGCCCAATTGGGCGCCGGCATAAAATTCATGGTGATTTGGTTGCTGCTTCCATTCGGCGCTTCATAACCGCAAGTCGCCGAGCCCGTCAGGTTGCCAAAACTAATTGCCACCCTGTTTTCGGTTGGTTCAAAAATCACTTTGTCGCCATCCAGGCTTGGGAAATTGTACCAATCGGCTCCGGCCCCCATTTGATAACAACTTTGGGTGGCTGCCACATCGATGTACGACAATTGCGGCGTTTGGTTGTTTTTTAGTTTAACCGCTACCGCCAACTCGCTGTACTCCAGCTTAAAAGGAAGGGGTTGTTGGCCTGGGGGGATTGTTTTTTTTGCTCTCAGGTACACTTTGTAGGTGAGTTGTTGGAATGAATTGCCGCAACTAGCACCCATTGGAGGGCAGCCGGCGCTTACATTGTCTTCCTGCCGGATAATTTCAACGGATAGATTGGCGCAGGTAATGGAACTGCAAATGTCTTGACCAAACAAATGAATCGGGAAGCAAGATAGGAAAGTGTTAATCGAAATCAACAACGCCCCCCCCGCCCAAAAAACGAAATAAAGTTTTGAAATACATGTAGATATGAATTTATTAGGTGAAGTAATCAAGGTGTTTTTCATGAGAAATATAGTAAACACAGCGCGAAGTATACCTAATAAACTCTAATAGTCGGCGCAAGACGCCTACGAGCGCAGCCTTGAGATGAATCCCAACGCATCACAATAAAGGAAAAATATAAATCTAGTCGAAACGCCTAATCAGATGGATTCTAATAACATGTTCTATCACAGGCCTGACAAAGCTAAAGGAAAATTTTTAATAAAACAAGAACATGGGGAATTGATTCGATTATTCGATTGATTCGATTTTTCGATTGATTCGAATATTCAGCTTCGCTGAATAGTTTCACTAAGAGGATCACACAATCGAATCAATCGAAAAATCGAATCAATTTACAATAATCTCAATGTATCCGCTCAACACGTCCGGGCGAAGCGTAATGCCGCCTACGCGCGATTCGTACACTTTACAAACATAAAAATAGGCGCCTTCTGCCAGCTTTTTACCTTGCTGATCGGTACCGTTCCAATTCAACTCCGGGTTGGAGGTGTTGAATACCAGGTTGCCCCAGCGGTTGAACACTTGAAAATCAACCCGGTCGATGAAACGCCAGCCGGGGAAAGGGGTATACAGGTCATTTGCCTGGTCGCCGTTTGGTGTGAACACATTGGGTAGTTCATATTTCGGGCAATTATCCACGCAAACGACATTACTTTTTTCACTTTCATTGCCTACCGAATCGATGGCTGAAACAGCGTAACATCCGGCCAGTCCGGTTTCGAGCGCATGTGTGAAATGAATATTGTCCGCGCCATCCTGGGTTGTCAGCAGGGTTAACGGCAACCCCTCTTCCGGTGCAAACCAGATGTTGTAGGTAACTACATCATCCGAGCCACCGCAAGCGAGGTTCGGATTCGTCCAGGAAAGGTCATTGTTGTAGGGCGGTTGCACCGCAATGTTTCCCGCAGCATCGCACAAATTCGTGACGTCGAGCACCGGTGGGCACGGCGGGATAAGATCGATCGGCGAGCCGCAAGCCTGCTGAGAAAGGTTGTACAGCGGGTCGGCTACGCCGCCAATGCTGTAGGTACCAACACTTTTTACGTAGTAACAATATTCCACGCCGTTGATCAAGCCGCGGTCTTCATAATACGGCGTGCCGGCAAAACCGATGGAATCAAACTGCTGGGTTGCAGGGTTCAGGCGGTATATGACGTATTGGTAATTGTTCCAGGGCACGGTTTCCTGCCAGGTTAAAATGTTGGTTTGGTCGGAAGGGGTGATGGTCAGGAAAACCGACGAAGCGTCGTTCGTAGAGCCTAACAACACATTTCCTTTGACGTAAAAATCAACCTGGTAATGATACGGCCCACCGAATGTGTTCAAATTTTGGTCAAATTCATAAATCGTGTCATTGGCTTGCCAAAAGGTGTTCGACACAAAAGACGCGCCGGGTAATTCTTGCAATGCACCGCCGGAAAAACCGTTCCCGCGCAACAATTGATAGCGGTATGGGCCGTGGTTCAGTATCGTATCCAAATCCACGCCGCTGGGTTTCGACCACGCAATGCGCATGGTACCGTTTGCCGGATCGGTTTCCTGCACCGACACATTGGTGATCAACGGCAAATCACGCGGCAATTGCACACAAACCTCTTCGGAAGGCAAACTTTCCACGATGTTGTACGGATAACCGGCCGCCGAAAGGCGCGCAAATTTGGCCAGCACCCGGTAACAATATGTTCTGCCGCGCTCCACTTGGGTGTCCACGAACCGGTATCGTCCGTCTTGCACCTGTTTGGTCACGAAAATAAGTTCTTCATAACCGCGGCCGGCTAAGCCCGGCGTGCAGGAATCTGGAACAAAGGGATTGCTGCCTTCCCGCCGCCACACAGAAAAACCGAAAAAATACTGTTCGGCCGCGCCTTCGCAAGCGTAAGGCTTATCCCAGGTAATTTCTACTTCCGTGGTGGCTGCTTCCGCCTGCACGCCTAGTGGAGGCGGGCCTACCACTTTAATTTGAAGGGTTTTCAGATCGGCCAATTGTGGAATATCCATCGAATCGGTTGCCTTAAACACCACCGAATAAGGCTGGTTGGATATATGTTCGCATGCCGTGATCCAGCGGAATGTGCCGAAAACCGGCGGTTCCTGATAAACGCCGGGCGCCTGGAAGGTAGCAGGACTGTAGGCGGAGTTCAGCGGTGCGCCAACTGCCGTGAGCATAACCAGGTTCCCGCTGTCAGGGTCTGTCGCTTTAACGCTCAGCAAAACCGTGTCGCCGGCGATCACACATATTTTTTTCTCTACTTCCACCAGCGGCGGGTTGTTGTCGCAAGCGCTGACGAAGATTTGCATATCGCGGATGGTGGTATCGATGGGCTCGCCTTCGCGCCATGAAACCACGATAAAGGCGATATTGTATTCACCTGCTTCCTGGGGCGAAGCCCACAGGATATCGCCGGTCACCGGGTTTATTTGAAGGATGTTATTGGTGCTGTTCCCTCCTATGTTATTGGGGAATTCGTACCTGATTACCGGTGTCCCGACGCCTTGAAGCGGTGTAATGAGTTGGTATGAAAGGCTGTCGCCATCGGGGTCGTCGGCATTGGGGTTATGCCTGAATGGTTTTCCTACGCAAGCCTGGTCGATGGGATACTGGAGCAAATACGGGGTGGTATTTTCACCGCCGAATTGTGGATCCTGGAAGGTGTAAATGGTTTCAATATGGAATGGAATATTGTCGGAAGCCGGAAAGTTCACGTTGCGGATACCGCCGTTTCGGTTCATATCCGTCATGGAAATCCGGTAGGTAGCCGGGCCGGCGTAGGTGTGTTCAGAGATATAAATGTTCCGTTTCACGTCGGGCGCCACCAGTTCGCCTTCGCCGCCTCCGTTGCTACGCGCCACTTTTTGCACAGTGCCATCGCCCCAATTGATCTCCAGGGTATCGCGGTCGGCGTTGATGCTTGGGCCGCTGATTTTCGTCCAGGTAATGATGGTTGCCCGAACGGTGAGCGGACCGATCTGTTGCACATGAATTTCACCGGCGCGGTTATGGGTTGCCAGCAGGGCCAGGGGGGAGAAAAAGGCTGCGAGTAGGAGGGCGAAATGCAGTTTTTGTTTCATAGCCAATAGACGTGATACGGCTGGTAAACGATGCTTATACAAACATATTTTCCAGCAAAGTGTTGGTATTGAACGCTACAAAACTAACCCCCAACCATGTCAAATACAAACAAGCGGGGTTAAATAAATACTGAATGGCGAAATTTATAGGGAGCTTGTCGGCAGGCGACCAAACTTACAGAAATTTGGCATGCAAAAAACGGGGTGACTCCATGGGCTTTCGAAATTCAAAACATTTAAATAGATGATTAAAGTTTTTAATATTATAGGTGCGTCGCTTATATTTCTTGTGGCAAGTTGCCATGACTCACCGGCATTCTCGGATCAGCCTGTCATATTTCAAATCCTGAAAATTGATACGATTGAAAATGATCACTTCAAAAGTTCCCATCTGATTAGGCTTAGCATTAGTCTTGAAAACAAATTAAATGATACACTTTGGTTTTGGGATGTTTGTTCCACTGATTCTTTCCCTTTTGTCCCTTGCGCTGAATTGGCAGCTGTAAAAACATCTGCTGGTTTTCAAGAGTTATGGAGGAATTCGACAATAGGAGGACTTCGCATTAACTCATTTGAATTGCCGTTAGCCCCAGGTCAAAAGGATACAATTGTTACCAATATTTTACCACCACGGGAACGATGGAAGTGCAGCAATTCGATTTTTTTGAGTTTGAGATTCCGGGTATCATATAAAGGCGCGCTTACTCCGGAATTTGAAAAAATTTGTCATATCGCTTATAAACATTCAGATACTACTCAATGCCAGGTGGAGTTTGTTAATGTAATTTCCAAAAAAGATTGCAGCAAATTCGAGTTTATTCCAGGAAAGCTTTCTGAAATCGTAAAAAAGTATGATAATCAGCGTCAAAAATGAATTGTTTTGCCCATTCTGATATATTTATGCTTCGCGCTGTTTGGTTTTGAAAAAGGCTGCGGCTAAAATATTGGTTTACAGGGCGAGGTATCAAAACCACTCTGCGTTGACTATAACTATAAGTGAAACAAAACCATGAAACAGACCATACTATTGTGTTTACTGGGGTGTTTGTATTTTGGATTTGGATGTAGTAACGAACCATCTTCTAATCCTGAAACGTCAACTATTTCGAATAATGAAACCCATGAGATGGTTGATTCGGTCCCCATATTTTGGAAAACGATTTGCAGCTATAACAAATTTGCCAACTTATTTGATTGTAATACATTTGATTGTTATCAAATAGAATTAATAAATGATCCATTCAAGGATTTTGTGGCTTTGACTATAAAAATTCAAGATTCGATACCAGATGTAATATATTACAATAGATTTTCATCTAAAAACTCAAGAATTAAAACCAAAAACAACTTTGTAATACCAGTTATAAATCCAATAACCAAAGACACATTTATTTACAGTTGTAGCGCTGAAATAGAGTTAAAAATTGAATTAGACCCGAAAATTGAATTTTTTTTTGAAAGAACAATTTGGGAAATACCTCGAAAAGACAAAATGATTGATATGACTGACTCAGAAACATGGCTTACAAAAGGGCGTTCATCAGGAAGAGCCATAATCGTGAGTCGATATCTTTTTCAGGACTCTATTTATTATAGCAACATTCAAAAATTGCTTGATATCTGTAAAATATCAGATTATAAATATGACAAAGAATAACTTACACCCATTAGCCATTTCACCAATAAATTTAATTCACGGATTTATTGTGCGCAAATGAAAATAATGCCAAATACGCTGTTTTATTGCTTTATGTTTTTTGCAGCCAATTTGTTGAATTGTACAGACAAAAAACAAACTTGCAAAAATCCTTTGCCTCCGCCATGGTCGGTAAAATTGACATTGCTCAGCGATTCCAATTCTATTGGTCAAGAACATAACTCTATCTTGGCTGAATTAAAGAACACAAGTAAAGACACAATTGTCGTTGAATGTTGTCGATATTCAAATGACTCATTAAAATGGTTTA
>JAEUUR010000100.1 GCA_016787465.1 Saprospiraceae bacterium
AACTTTTCTCTGGCGGAAACCATTCAAAAAAGTGTTGAAATGGAATTTCAGAGAGCCCAATGTTAAATGGTTTGTTGGCGGAAAGCTCAATATCACGGAAATGTGCTGGACAGGCATCTTGTTTCCCGTTCCAAACAAACAGCAATTCTTTGGGAGCCAAACGACCCTACTGTCAGACCGCGGAAACTCACCTACAAACAGCTTTATCAACAAGTTTGTCAGTTTGCCAATGGATTGAAAGCGCAAGGCATCAAAAAGGGTGATAGGGTTTGTATTTACATGCCGATGGTACCTGAATTGGCGGTTGCCGTACTTGCATGCGCTCGAATTGGCGCCATCCATTCCGTTGTATTTGCCGGTTTTTCAGCCATTTCAGTAGCCGACCGAATCAAGGATGCGGCATGTTGCGCGGTGATTACAGCCGATTACAATGCACGTGGCGCAAAAAATATTCCGGTTAAGGCAATTGTTGACGAAGCGCTCAACCTGGGTTGCGATACGGTGCACTCTGTAATCGTTTATCAAAATACCGGTGAAAAAGTTACCTGGAACGAAGGAAGGGATTTTTGGTATCACGACGTGATCGCAGGGCGGCGAAAAAGTTGCAAAGCACAGCAAATGGATTCTGAAGATCCATTGTTTATCCTGTATACTTCAGGCTCGACGGGTAAGCCCAAAGGGGTGGTACATACGCATGGCGGTTATATGGTATACACAGAGTATACCTTCCGAAATGTATTCCAATATCAGGATGAGGAAGTTTATTGGTGTACAGCGGATGTTGGCTGGATAACCGGTCATTCCTATATCATTTATGGCCCTTTATTGAGTGGTGCAACTTCGCTGATGTTTGAAGGTATTCCTACCTATCCGGATGCAGGCCGTTTTTGGGATGTAATCAAAAGGCATAAAGTCAATATTTTTTACACGGCGCCTACGGCCATCCGGGCGCTTATGGCCGCCGGAGATGAATGGGTAAAAGGGAAAAGAATGCCTTCTCTGAGGGTATTAGGCACGGTTGGAGAGCCTATCAACGAAGAAGCCTGGCAATGGTACCACAAAATGGTTGGCAAAAAAAGGTGTTCTATCGTTGATACTTGGTGGCAAACTGAAACAGGTGGTATCATGATCACACCCATTGCGGATATCACACCAACAAAACCGTGTTTTGCCACTTTACCCTTGCCGGGCATCCAACCAATACTTGTGGATGCAAACGGAAAGGAAGTGAAAGGCAATGACGTTGAGGGTATGCTGTGTATCAAATACCCCTGGCCAAGTATGATTCGTACAACCTGGGGCGACCATGAACGATGCCGGCAAAATTACTTTGCAACGTTTAAAAACCTGTACTTCACCGGTGATGGCGCCCGACGCGATCATGACGGTTATTACAGAATTATCGGAAGGGTCGATGACGTGATTAATGTTTCAGGACACAGAATTGGTACGGCTGAAGTAGAAGACGCACTCAATAAACACGACAACATCGTTGAAAGCGCTGTCGTCGGTTATCCGCATGATATCAAAGGACAGGGAATTTATGCTTATGTAATTGTAAATCATCAGGTTACGGATATCCACGAGTTTACAAAAACGGTGTTGGATGTGGTAAGCAAAGAAATTGGGCCAATTGCCAAGCCGGATAAAATTCAGGTGGTACCGGGCTTGCCCAAAACGCGATCGGGTAAAATTATGCGGCGAATTTTGCGAAAAATTGCAGAAGGCGATACCTCCAACCTGGGTGATATTTCAACTTTGTTAAATCCGGAGGTTGTGGAAGATATCAAAAAAGGAGCGATTCACCATTGATGTAAAAGGATGAGGATACCATAAATTATAAAAGCCCATCCGCACTTTGCGGACGGGCTGATCCCATCTTTACTAAACCAAAATCAACTCATCTGCTGTTTTTTATTGATAGGTTTCCAATGCTTCCTCATGAGGCAAATGCATCAGGTCGGGGTGTTCGAAAAATTTGACTTTACCGGTTTCCACATCATACATGCCTCCAACAATGGCTATTTGACCGTCGTCAACCATGTCTTTTAAAATTGAACTCAATTCGACTATTTGATCCATTACGTGATGAACGTTATTGGCAGCCACCTTGTCGATATAGGTATAACTTACCGGGCCGTGAAGTGGTGTTTTTGCGATAGCAGGTTTGACCTTTTGAAGCAAATGCGTCAGATTGCCAAGTTCAACATGGTCGCATGCGCCTTTGATGGCGCCACATTTGGTATGACCAAGCACCAGAATAATTTTTGCACCGGCAACTTTGCAAGCAAACTCCATGGATCCGAGAATATCTGTATTCAGGATATTTCCGGCCACCCTGATACTGAAAATATCGCCCAACCCTTGGTCAAATACTAATTCAGCCCCTGTTCTTGAGTCGATACAGCTTAAAATGACTGCGAAAGGGTGTTGCCCATCCCTGGTTTCGTTCACTTGTTGGAGCAGGTTGCGGTTAATTTTTAAATTGCTTACAAACCGCATATTGCCTTTTCGCAAAAGGTCGTAAGCCATTTTTGGGGTAATCAAATCTTGCATTTCTTTATTGAGCGTACGCATGGTTTAGTTTTTTTTTCAAGGATGTAAATGGATGAGGTAGTTACGCGCATTGCGCCACATGCATGGGCATGCGAAT
>JAEUUR010000121.1 GCA_016787465.1 Saprospiraceae bacterium
GAAGACAGCAGCGATAGTTATTATTTCAGTGCAGCGCTCAATGCGTACTATATCCAGGCCTCCAACAACGAGTTGCTGCGCGTGCGCATGTATTTTCATTCACCTGACCCAGAGTGGCGTTTGAAAATTCACCGCCCCGATGGCTCGCTTTACGGCTTGCTTGAAATGAACGGAAGCGGCCTGATCGATACAACCTTACAACTTACGGCCGGCAACTGGTTTTTTTACATCTACGATGAAGGAGCGGATGAAACCAACACAACTCATTATGTGTATTATGACTTTCAATCTTTGCAAAAAACTACCTGCGCCGAACAAGTTACTTGCAGTGATTATTCCAGCGACAGCTACTATTATCCTGCTGCAATAAACGCCTATTATGTCCAGGCATCCAACAATGATTCCTTGTGGTTGCGGATGTATTTTCAATCGCCCGATCCTGAGTGGCGCGTAGAAGTGCGTCGGCCGAATGGTACACTTTGGGGCGTATTGGAACATGACGGCAGCGGCCTGCTGGATACCATGATCGCACTGAGCAATGGCTCCTGGTTTTTTTACGTGTATGATGAAGGAGGCGATGAACCAAACACTACTTACAATTACAACTATCAATTCCTGATCATCAATAAAACTACCTGCGCCGATCAGCTGAATTGCAATGAAAACTCTAGCGACAGTTATTATTACAGTGCAACGGTAAAACCTTATTACCTGACCGTTTCAGACAACGACAAGGCACGTATTCGCTTCGATTTTCAATCGCCCGATCCTGAATGGCGGGTGCAAATCCGGCGCCCCAACGGAACCGTTTTTGGCACGCTTGCCCACGATGGAAGCGGCTTGCTCGACACCGTCCTGACGTTGAGCCCGGCCGGAAACTGGTATTTTTATGTGTACGACGAAGATGGCGACGAGCCGACCACAACCCGAAACTATACCTATTCATTCCAAGTGCTCCAAAAAACAACCTGTGCCGATCTGGTTGACGGCGATGAAGACAGCAGCGATAGTTATTATTTCAGTGCAGCGCTCAATGCGTACTATATCCAGGCCTCCAACAACGATTTGTTACGCATTCGATTCTATTTTTTACACCCAGACCCTGAATGGCGCATCGAAATCAGAAGGCCAAACGGCACTGTTTGGGGCGTCCTGCAGCAGAACGGCACCGGATTGATCGACACCATCATCCCGTTAAGCCAGGGCAATTGGTTTTTTTATGTGTATGACCAGGATGGTGATGAACCGAATACCACCCATAACTACAATTATACCTTTCAGTTTCTGCAAAAAACCACCGTTTCCGATCAGGTTACCTGCACTGAAGATTCCTACGATTCTTATTATTACAGCACCGCCGTCAATGCCTATTACATCACCTCCACCGGTGATGAAACCCTGAAATTCAGGGCGTATTTCGGCCATTCCGACCCTGAATGGCGTATGGAAATCCGCCGACCCGACGGTTCCATTTACGATACCTTGTACCGCGACGGAATCGGGCTCCTGCAAGCCGATATCCACTTGAATATACCTGGAAACTGGTTTTTTTATGTGTATGATGAAGGCGGCGACGAACCCAATACCACCCATCCTTACCATTACGCCTTCCAACTCATGAAACAAAGTTGCGCCACCAACATCACTTGTGGTGGATATCAAACTGCCAACACTTATTATCCGGCTGAAATAGATGGTTATTCCTTCGTGGCCGAAGCTTGCGATACTGTCAGAATCAGTGTGATCGGCTCCGACCCTGCTTTCCATGAATGTGTCTGGCTTTACAGTCCCGATGGCCAGTTGGTAGATTTCCAAGCCGTATCTAACAATAGCTCCAATGTGTCGCTAACCGCAGTACTCGATCAATTTGGCGATGGCAGGTACGTATTTGTGGTGGGTGAAACGGAAGGTGATCAGTCGGGAGCTTACTCCGTGCAGGTTTATTGCAACAGTCCGTATTTATCAGCCAATAATGCGGCTTATAATGTCAGTGCGGTAGGTGGCGATCAAATGGTGCCTATTTCGAGTGATTGTTACAGTTGGTCTGTTTCCGAAAACGTCAATTGGCTGTCCGTAACCAATTCAACAGGTGGTTATAATGGCACTGCAACCATAACCTACCTGTCAAACCTGACAACCTCTCCGCGTTCCGCCACGCTTTTGCTGATTGGTTGTTGCGATACCTCGATCGTTAATTTCACACAGGCAGGCGCCACATTGAATGCAGCTCCGACCACAATCAATCTCACACCTCTTTCCGGGCAAACCACTTTTGATGTTTCGTCAACCACTTGTATGGACTGGTCGGTCAGCACAAACGCGGCATGGATTGAAAGCATCCAGCCTGCTTCAGGAGCAGGCAATCAAAGTATTACGGTGGTTTATCAGGCCAATCAAACCGCTTCTTCGCGCAGCGCTACTGTTACCATCACAGGTTGTGGTATGACACGAACCGTAACACTCACCCAACAGGGCGTCACATTAATCGTTTCCCCCGGCACACTCTCGGTTTCCGAAGATGCCGGCCAAACGAGTTTTGATCTTTTTTCAGGTTGTTTTACCTGGACGGTAACTTCCAGCGCACCTTGGCTGACAGTTTCGCCGGCTGCGGGTGGCGGAAACAATACCATTCAGGTTTTTTACGAACGCAATTGCAGTGCTTCCAGCCGGTCGGGTACAATTACTATTACAGGCTGTGGTCTCACACGTACAGTGACCGTGTCGCAATCCGGGGCGGAATTGGCCGTGAGTCAATCTCAGTTTACGGTACTTCCACAAGCGGGTTTCGTTAGTGTAAACGTATCGGGTTCCTGCTGCGCCTGGACGGCCTCTTCAAGTCAAAACTGGGTGACCATTTCGCCGGGGCAAGGTACGATGCCCGGCACGGTAACGATTTCCTACGAGCCGAACACGGGCGCGGATGCGCGTACGGCCACCATTGTAATCAGCGGTTGCGGCATTACGAGAACGATTACACTTACTCAGCAAGGCGATGCTATTTTAACGGCCAGCGTCAGCCAATTGAACTTGGGCGCCGCTGCCGGCCAGGTCGCTTTTCAAGTTTTTAGTAATTGTACCTGGACCGTTTCAGACGGTGGCGCCAATTGGTTGTTCGTGACGCCTACATCGGGTAGTAACAACGGAACTGTTACGGTTTTTTACAATGCCAACAACCAGCCTTTTACCCAAACAGCCACCTTGACACTTTCCGGATGTGGCATCAACTACACCATCCAGGTGAGCCAGGCGGCCAATGAGATCATCATCGTTTCACCTAATTTACTCACCGCCACCAATGCCGGCGGAAGTATGACTTTTGATGTGGGGGGTAATTGCGGCAGTTGGACAGTTGTGTCCTCTGAACCCTGGGTGACGGTTTCGCCGGCGGGCGGCACGGGAAATGCAACCGTATATGTAGTTGTTACAGCAAATGCGACCAATGTTCAAAGAACAGCCACCATTACGGTTTCCGGCTGCGGGAACACGGCGGTCGTGACAGTAGTGCAGCAAGGAAATGTATTTCTTTACAGTAGCACGTCAAGCATCGGGGTCGGCTCCTCCGCGGGCGAAATAACTTTTGAATTGTTCACTAATTGCAACGATTGGGAAGTGATTGACAATGGCGGTTGGTTGTTCGTGTTACCGGGTTCAGGAAACGGCAATGCTACGCTGACGGTATATTACAATGAAAACAACACGTCAAACCTGCGCAACGCCACGATCACGATTTCGGGTTGTAACCTGACGTATACCATAAATTTCACCCAGGGAACGGTTGCTAACAACGAAGTTGAAACTATATCAAAACTGAGTGTTGTTCCGAACCCGGCCGCAGAATCCTTTGAAGTTGAGATTCCCGAAACGTACTCTTCCGGCGCTTTGAACGTGTTTAACGCCACTGGCATGTTGGTACGGCAAATAGACGTTCCTGCGCCCGGGCGCCTGCGTGTACACCGCGATGAACTACCCAACGGTTTTTACCTGCTTCAATTGCGCTCGACGGATCAATCCCTGATTGCCAAAGCCAAACTTATTCTTTCAAAATAATCCGGGTGTTTGGGTTTGCGGGAGCATGAATTCAACGTTAACGCATGATGTTGAGTTTCCCGCAAACCACCCTCCAAGTATTATACCTCGCACCGCTAGGTGCGAAGCCTTTATTATCATACAGAGCGCTGCCAATCAATTAGATAGGCCGAAGGCCGAGCACAAAACCTGGCAGCGCGAAGTATTAAAATCAGATTGAAGATGAAAAGTAAAATTTCTATGGTTGCCTTTCTTTTGGTAACTACCGTTTTTATAAACGCTTGTAAAAAGGAATCGGATGAAACCTGCCGAATCAAAGCCTCCATTTCTAAATTTACCTACAACGGAACGGTGACCGGGCCGGATTCCATTTATTATTATTACGATAAAAACAATCGGATTGAAAGGGTAGAGGATCAAACAGGAAATTACTCGACGTACAATTGGGGCGATCACAGCCTGGAAATCAAATATCATGCAAATGGCGTTTTGAATAAAACATTCACACATACACTTGATGATGAGGGGCGCTCCGTCGAAGAGGTATCAACGTTTGCTCCTCCCAACACTGGAACGAGCTCCATCACTCGAAAATATGATGATGATGGTTATCTGATTCAGCTCACATCAGTTTCTACAACAGGTTCCGTATCTGTGACAATCAACGAATGGCAGAACGGTGATCTGATTAAATCGACCTACAACACCGGCTCTGGAACGTCAACAACAACGTACACGTATTACGACGATTTGGAAAACAATGGCGCACATTATCTGCTTCCAATTTACGGCCGCCTGACCAGGCATCTGACCAAACAGAACGTCGGACAAAACGCTTCCAATCAATTTTATTACACCCTCGACGAAAAAGGAAATGTCAAAACACAATCAAACCATTACAGTGGAAACAATGGGGGGTATGTGTATGAGCAATCGTTTTTTTATCAGTGTGAATGAAATTGGCTGGTTTTTGAGGACGAATGGAATATCGAATGTGACGGTTATCTCAATATCAATTTCCCACTTGCCATGTTGCCCCCGCTGGCCGTGTCTATACTGAAAAAGTACAACCCGGCATCCAGTTGGTTTCTGTGAAACAACCATACATTGTTTTCCCCAGTTTCCAATCTCACTACCTGGCCCTGGCTGTTGAATAATCTGAAGGTGCACGCAGTAACTGGAACACCAACCAACTCAATCCTTGCCGTTTCATCGGCAGGATTAGGGAAAACCAACACCCGGCTTTCTACGCCTTCCGGACTGCGCACATCTACCGTTTCGATAAAATCTTTACCAATGGTGTGAAATACCTGATTGGTCATGACCACCGGATTGACATCAAAATAAATTCCAGCCTGGTTGGTAATGACAGACCCTACCGGGTTGTCTGGCGCTTGATTGATCCTGAATTGGACAAAACCATGCGAGGCTGGTTCATTGGTGGTGCTGTCCGGTAATTCAATGTCGTCGAATCGGATGCGTAAAATGCCGTTTCCGGATAACTTCCAGGTGTACGGGTGCGAAGACGCGCCCATGCGGATACTGGCGGGGTTTAAAAATGCCGACAAGGTATCCATTAACACGACTGTTTGTGCTGGAGCGTTTCCGGTATTTTGAAAGTTCAATTGATAGTCCAGGTAGGTATTCGCTTCAATCAGGTGTTCTTCGTGCAAGCCAATCGGGAAGGCCTGTTTTTCATTCGGATCGTATGCGTTTAAAACCACATGACAATCGGTGCTCGACAATAAATTACCATTGGTATTTGCGAAAAGATTCACCATGCCGACTGAAAAGGGCGATCCTACCAAGGCGCAGCCTTCCAGGGCAATACTGGCTGCCGCAGATCCCAGGGGATGATTTGGTTCTTGTTCTGCCTCGATGCGCCAGGTGCTTCCGTTTTTCGGAACAGAAATAGTTTTAACATCGCCTGCAAGGAGTTGGAAATCGCCTTGCACGGAAATCACATGGTCTTCAACGATTACAAAATCAAGCGGGGCATTCATTGGGCCGTTCCCGAGGTTGTGTATCTCAAAACGAACGGAATCGGAATCACAAGCCCCGTGTACCCGGATGTCCGCCCCCGACCACGGGGTGCTGGCATTGGTACAAAGGCTGTCGGGAAATCCGAAGGATTGTACGCATTTGGTTTGCCCGGCCAGCTCCGGATCACAATCCAGGGTCGCGTAAATATAAATGTCGGCACAGCTGTCGATTGGCATGTCGCCGACTTCAAAGCGCAAGGTATTGGGCCCAACGAGGGTAAAGGAAGCAGACGCGGAATCAATGGTAAACGACTCGGGGAAAATCACTTCCACCGAGGCGTCGGTTGCCGTTTGGGTGCCTGTGTTGCAGTATTTCAACGCATAACGACTTTGCCGGCAAACAGCCACCCGGTCGGTACTAATGTTGGTCCAAAACAGCGGACAATGAAAAAGTGCCTTGATTAAAAAATTGGCAGTGTCCGTCAGTGCAGGTGAATAATTGAGAAAATAGGCGGTGTCGGGGGTTTCGCAAACCTGCCATTGGTAGGTCAGCTGAACAGGTTGGATCACATAGGCGCCGGTATCCACATCCGCTATCTGATAGTGTCCATTGACATCAGTTAGCCCGTAAACAGTTTCATTGTCACTGAGTCTGCTAGCGGCCACAACGCGTTGTTTCAGTGGCGGTTCGCCTGCCGACAATGCACAATCGGTATTCAGATCGTTATTGATTTGCCCGACAATTTTATGCGGGTAGATGGAGCCATTGGGATTCAGTTTGAGCAAAAACGGCAATTCAAAGTAGTTGCCACTGAGCAGGATGCTTCCATCGCTCAACTCTCGCCCAGCCGTCAAACTGTTCAAGCCAAAAGGCATTTGAGAAACGGGTTTTTTCCACAACAAATTGCCATTCGTATCAATCCTGAAAACAGTTACGCCATTTACACCGGATAAAATCACCCCAAGCCAGCCATTGGTTACTTTCATCAAATAATGCGACACGATGTTGGGCGTTTCATTCAGTAACGTAGGTAAATCGAGGGTCCATAAGGTGCTTGTGTTAGCGCCGAAAGCAGTGATGTTCATTCCGTTCATGATTACAAAACTTCCATCTGCAGCCCCTGCCATGCTGTGCAACGGGGTAATGGGGAAGGAGTGGGATTCCATTTCCAGGTTGCTCGTCAGGTTTTGATAATACAAGTGTTGAACATTCAGGCCATCTGTATAATCCAGCAGGATAGAACTTTCGCCCGCTCCGATGACAAGTTGGGAAACAGAGAGGTTCCAGGTTGAAATTTGAGTTCCGTTGAGCGGGAAATTCCAAATTACATTGCCCAAAGCATCGAACTTCAACAAAAACACCATGATTTGATTGGATGCATTGATACAGGGAGCCGCCAAAAAAATATTCCCTCCATCATCCGAAATCAGTTTTCCTTTGCCAATGTAACCCCAACCGGGTGCGATCTGGTAATGCAATTCTAATAGCAACTGGTTTGAAAAGTTCTGCCACCTCAATTTGAGGTTGTGCGCGCCAGGGGTACTTGGGTTAAGCGTAGTATCGGCCAACAGAATATTTCCATCATTGGTGACAGTAGCGGTTGTTGTGCCCCAAATGGGTACTTGTACCTGATCGAGCAAAACCTGATTTCCCTGTGCATCCGTTATCAGATAGGCCATGTTATTGTTTAAGAAAAAGTCAACGTAGGCATCTGAAGTTGGAAGTATATAGCCACCTCCCGGCAGTTCAAGGATTCGTTCGGCCGATCTGACACCATTGAACAGATCGGGATATTCCTTGAAAAACCCCTGTGCAAAAGATACAGTTGAAACCGAGATAAAAACGGTCAGGAGCAACAAGGCCCGGCAAGCGATATAGTTTTTGAAATTCATCATGTTGGTGGTGTTTGACTTTCTTCAAATGAATGGGACAAAAGTCAGCATGCTTTTTGTTTAAAAATTGTACATTTTGGAATGATTATCAAAACTTGTTTTTAATTAAAAATTGAGTAAAAATCAAATTATTGTGATTTTATGAATAAAATTGCCTGCTTATTGAGCGTTTTTTGTATTTAAAATTGCTGGTTATCAAAATGAATTCTACGCTTTGTTATCAAATTTTTCAGACGTTTACCCACCGTGAGCGACTGAAATTTGAAAAATTCCTTGCATCGCCCTATTTAAACCAGCGCGAAGACGTCCGACGCCTGTTCCGTATCTTGAACGATTTGGGTGAAAGGGTAGAGTTGTTGGATAAAAAAGCGGTGTTTTCGGCCATGTTTCCAGGGAGAAGTTATGATAACCTCCAGTTCAACTATGTACTGAATTTTTTGTCGGAACGCATGGAACAATTTCTGGCCTGTGAGGAGATGTTAAACGATCGGTTTCAAAATCGTTTCTTAAGATGCCGTGCATTCCGAAAACGCGGACTGACGCGGCCTTTTGAACGAAATGCCCGTGAATTATGGAACGATACCGTTGAAAATCCGCTTCGAAATGCACAACATTGGCTTGAAACCTATCAATTAGCCTGCGAAGGATTTGCCAACGACATGATGATGGGGCGCCACAGTTCTCCACATTTAACGCAGTTGTTACAAGCTCTGGAACGATTTGTTACCCTCGAGCATCTGCGTTGGGCCTCTACGGGGCAAGCGCTCAGTGCCATGTCAAAACAAGAAACCGACCTTGGGCCATATGCCGCCATGGCCTTGAAAATAGCCGAAGGCGGCAACGATCCGGCCGCCTTGATGCTGCAAAAAAGTTATGAAGTATTGCACGATCCCGGCGCCGAGGCTGCTTTCGAACAACTCAAAGATCTTATCCGTAGCGACTCCGGTTTGTTCTCCACGACCGAAGCGAGGGATATTTACATGGCAGCCATTAATTTTTGTATCAAAAAGCACAACCAAGGCATACGGGAATACACGTCGGAAGCCTTTGTGCTTTATCGGGAAGCCCTGGAAAAGGGACTCCTCTTAGAAAATGGTATCCTACCCAAATCAACGTATGGCAATATCAATAACCTGGCACACTTAACAGGCGCCTCTCAGTGGGCTCGCCAATTTTTAGAACAGTATAAAATGAATCTTTCTCCCGATGTGATGGAAACGGTGTACAAATACAACATCGCAATTCACCATTTTCGGTGTTCGGAATATTCAAAAACACTGGAACTGTTGCGCGATATCGAATTTTCCGAGGTGTTCGTCAACCTGGATGTTCGTAAAATGTTGGCCCGGAGTTATTTTGAAATGGGGGAGTGGCAAGCCTTGAGCAGCCTGGTGGAAAGTTCCAAAGCTTATTTGCGCAGGTTGAAAAACACCGGCTACCACAGGGAGAGTTATCTTAATTTGATGAAGTTCATCCCTAAGGTGGAAAAAGCCATGCGACAAAACAAGGCGCGTCGATTGGCGCTGGTCAACAAAATTCAGTCAACGAAATATGTGGCAGAACGGGAGTGGTTGGTTGGGAAGTTGGGGTAATACGTAGCATGTAATTTCTGCCAATTGAACGCGCTAAATTCGGGGCTTCCCCAAGTAAAAAAACAGTCAACCGACCTGAAAATATCCTAGCAGACATTGATAAGTACGCAAAAGCAGAATGTCATAAAAATGCCAAATGCGCCAAAAGTTTTTATTTGCTTGACAATTGTTTGAGCGAATTGTTTTGGGGCGTTTAGCTTTGGGCCGGAATAAAAAATTGCAATTGTTTTATTTGCAGTTTTTATGCCCCAACGCCTAACTCCACCCCTGATTAAAAGCTTCCCCAATGAAGCAGGAAAACGACCAAAACTCCAATTCAAACCGGAAGGCAGTTTCAACTACCACTGGTTCCAAAACTACCTCCGCCCAGGGAGAGCAGTCCCAAAAACCTAAAGGCACAGCCTCTCCAATTCAGTTCCCAACAATATCCTTGCCCAAAGGCGGCGGAGCCATTCAGGGCATCGGCGAAAAATTTCAGGCAAATCCAGTAACAGGCACAGGCAGCATGAGCGTGCCCATCGCTATTTCGCCGGGACGCAGCGGTTTTGCGCCGCAACTGGCCTTGAGTTACGATAGCGGATCGGGAAACGGCGCTTTCGGCTTGGGTTGGGATGTAGGACTGCCTTCCATTTCCAGAAAAACCCAAAAAGGATTGCCGCAATATGACGGCCTGCCTAAGTACCAGGATGGCACAGATCAGGACAGCGATGTGTTCCTGCTGAGCGGCGCCGAAGATTTGGTACCTGTACTAAAAAACGGCATTTGGGATTCAAAAACAGCAGGTGACTTCAAAATCTTATCCTATCGCCCGCGCATCGAGGGGCTTTTTGCCAAAATAGAAAAATGGGTGCGCATCACCGACGGCGATACACACTGGCGAGCCACCACCAAAGACAACCTCACCAGCATTTACGGCCCGGATACGGCTTCGCGCATCGCCGACCCGGAGGCCCCTAACAAGGTGTTTTCCTGGCTGCTGGAGCGTACGCTCGACCACAAGGGCAACGTACTCGTTTACCAATACAAAAAAGAGGACGGTGTCGGGGTGGCGAAAACGATATTTGAAAAGAATCGCCACACTTACGCGCAGCAATACCTGAAACGGGTGCTGTACGGGAATA
>JAEUUR010000136.1 GCA_016787465.1 Saprospiraceae bacterium
TTTTGCAGGTTCAGCAGCTTCACAAACACAGCGATCACAGCCAGAAACAAGAGCGTTCCACCGAATATTCCCTTAAAAAACAGCCCTACTCTTTTGCCAACGTCCACACCATCGGAAGTAGCCTGGCTAAATACGATAGCATCCAGGTGGGTTAAACTCAAGTCGATCTTGCAGAGCCATACATAAAGCAGCAAAGCGGCGGGAAATAAGGCTGCAACTGCGACAAGTTTTGTTTGCTTGTGAAGTAATTGCATTTGTTCTGTTTGATAAAGGCAAAGCTATTAAAAATGTGCCGCTTTGCCGGATGTTCGGGAAAATTAACCACCGGTGTCTCAAAATCATGAAACAGTGTCCGAAATCGAACACTGTTTCAAAAAAAATTCATTGATTTGCAATCGTTTACCTGCGGGCATTGTCTTTGCTGTAACAACCAACCATGGAAATGAATGAGGCCAAAATCCTGATCGTCGACGACAACCCGGGCGTGTTGAGTGCAGGAAAATTATTTCTGAAACGCCATTTTTCTGCCGTTGAAACCGCCCGCGACCCATCCGAAATTCCCGCGCTGCTGGCAGCCGATAAATTCGACGTCATCATGCTCGACATGAATTTCGGGAAAAGCACCCGGCATTCCGGACAGGAAGGGCTCGATTGGCTCGACCGCGTCCTGCAAATCGATCCGCAAGCCGTCGTGATCCTGATTACCGCTTACGGCGACGTCGACCTGGCGGTGCGCGCCATCAAAAAAGGCGCTACCGATTTTGTACTCAAACCCTGGGACAACGACAAACTATTGGCCACCCTGCACGCGGCACTGCGCCTGCGTTCGAGCATTGAACAAAACGACCGCCTGATTTCGCGCGAGTCGGGCGCCAATTTGGCCGCCGCCCGCGATCTGCCGCAGATCATTCACCGCAGTCGCGCCATGGCCGCCGTGCTCGACACCGTGAGCCGTGTAGCCGATACCGACGCCAATGTGCTGCTGCTCGGAGAAAACGGAACGGGGAAGGACCTGGTTGCCCAGGCTATTCACGCGCAAAGCGCCCGGGCAAAAGGGAATTTTGTGAAAGTCGATTTGGGCGCCATCACCGAAACGCTGTTTGAAAGCGAGCTGTTCGGCCACGTGAAAGGCGCATTCACCGATGCCCGCGAAGACCGCCCCGGCCGCTTCGAAGCTGCCGACGGCGGCACTATTTTTCTGGATGAAATCGGCAACCTGCCGCTTGGTTTGCAGTCCAAATTACTGACCGTCCTTCAGGAAAAATCCGTAACCCGGGTAGGTTCCAACCGCCCCCGGCCGGTGAACGTACGGGTGGTTGCGGCTACCAACCAGGACCTGTACGAAGCCGTCAAAACCCGCATTTTCCGGCAAGACTTGCTGTACCGGATCAACACCATCGAAATTCAACTCCCGCCCCTGCGCGAACGCACCGACGACATCGAGCCGCTGGCAGAACATTTTCTCAAACTGTTCGCCCAGAAATACAATCGGCCCAGCAACGGACTCAGCGCCGCCCTGCTCAAAGAAATGGTGCGCTACCCCTGGCCAGGAAATATCCGGGAATTGCAACACGCCGTTGAGCGCGCCGTCATCATGTCGAAAAACGACAAGCTCCAACCCGAAGATTTCTTTTTCCGGGAAGGCAAATCGCTGGGTGGAAACGCCGATTGGCCGACCATGAACCTCGACGACATGGAAAAACAACTCATCATGAAAGCGCTGGAAAAGTACCACGGCAACATCACCGAAGCCGCTCAGGAGCTCGGGCTTACCCGGGCGTCGTTGTATCGGAGGTTGGAGAAGTATCAGTTGTGAGAGGGGGTAACGGGCAATGTCGGTGACTTAAGTGGAGTTGGATTCAATACATGATTACTAGATTAAGAACTGTATTACTGGAGGTAGAAAAAAGTGATTTTTTTTCACGCCGGAGCGCATTTTTTCAAATAGTGATCATTGTCGAATGGTTTTTGAGTGATTACAACTGCGAAT
>JAEUUR010000144.1 GCA_016787465.1 Saprospiraceae bacterium
CATGAGTTCAATTAATCGAAAGCTGTCGCGTTTCTTTGAATCATTGTCTACAAACGAATGAATAAAGTCCGCCACATTGACTTCTGTTTCGGTTGTTTTGTTTTTTGTCGCCATCTTTTGGTCCGTTTAAAGGATGATCAAACAATAACTCCAACGTGATTATTTCGATTTTACATATGTCGCCCGTAACCCGCTGATCTTGTAATAAGGCATTTCATCATCCTTCGTCGTATTTTTTGAATCATACACGTACAACGTATCGCCGCGCAGTTGTACGCCGCAGACCGTAGAGACATCGGCTTTTCCTTTTTTAAAATCTACCATCATCATCTCTTTTTCTTCGGTAAACGAGCAGGCCGTACCGGTAGGCAGCGGATCGAACCAGTCAAACCCTTCAAAATTGATGGCCTGGCCATCTTCTTTCAGTTCAGCGAGGGCAGCGGTTACCATTTGTCCTTTTTTCGGAATGAGGGAATAGCTGCCGGCCATTCTGCGCCGGGCAAGTTGAACGGAAGGGTTGTTGTAGTCGATGTCGTTGAAGGTGATGTTGTCGAATGCGACATATTCCGTTTCCCAATACGTTGAGTTTTCAGGAGGTGTGAGTTTTAGAATGCCTGTTTTTTCATCCAGGACGGCGAGCGTGTTTTTTTCATACCCTTCAAACAGAATCTCTATCGAATTGGAGCCGGTTGATTTGAAAATTCCGTAGCCGGCGTCCGACATGCAGGCTGTCATCAACAGCGTATCTTTTTCCATGAACATGATCTCTGCACAGCGCATGCGGTAGAGTGTGTCCATGACTTTGGGTGCAAAAAGCGCGTCTGCATAAGGTTTGGAAACCCAGTATTTGTGTTTCAGAATAGAAGTAGCTTCCGTAGGAACAGGTGTTGTTTTTTGCGGTGTTTCGTTGTTACAGGATGCCAAAAGGGCAGAGAGGAAAACAATTGAAAGGATGTGTTTCATGTTTAAATAAGGTGGTAAATGGCGTTGAACCAATTCGTATAAGGTTTGTTATTTATAGTCAAAGCTGACTGGTTTTGAATAAGAAATGTCATACAGAGCGCTGTAAACCAATGCTTTAGCCGCAGGCTTTTTTCAAAACCAAACAGCGCGAAGTATACTTTCTTTTGTTGAAAACGGATATTCCCAGGGTGGATATTCAGGTTGGTATGGAACAAAAGTAGGTATGTCCCACAATTCTATAGCAGAATTCAACAGAATTTATAGTCAATGCAGAGTGGTTTTGAATTAAACCTGTCATACAGAGCGCTGTAAATTACCCGTTGGCTTTTTTCAAAACCAAACAGCGCGAAGTATAAATCACTAACATCCCTTCTTGAAATTTCTAATTAATAGTATGAAAATTGCCATCATAGGTTCCGGAAACGTAGGCGGCGCATTGGCGCAACAGTGGCTCAAGGCCGGGCACGATGTCGTGGTCGGAGCGAATTTTCCATTAAGCGACAAAAACACGCGCCTGGCGTCTCAAATTGGAGAACATCGGTTTACAACCATTCAAAATGCGGTGCAACAATCGGAAGTGGTATTGATTGCTACGCCTCCGACCGCCGTTTTTGACATCATCGAACAAATAGGGGATGTGTTTGGTAAAGTGCTGATTGACGCCACCAACGCGGTTCGTCAAAAACCGGCGCCCTTTGATACCGTGTACCATGCACTTGCTGAAAAAACTAACGGCAAAGTGGTGAAGTGTTTCAACTCTACGGGTTTCGAAAATATGCTAAATCCTGTATACCACGGCGAAAAAATCGACATGTTCATGGCCGGCGATGATGCGGAAGCCAAACAAACTGCCCGCCAACTTGCCCTCGACGCCGGCTTTGGAACCTGCTGGGATTTTGGCCCTGGCGACAAAGTGGTGTTGCTGGAACAATTCGCCTTGTCGTGGATCAACCTTGCGATTATGCAGGGGCATGGGCGGGATATAGCGTTTCGGGTGGTGCGCCGGTAGTTCGGTTTTACTCCACAAACAATTTCCCCGACCGGTAATTTGCCCAGATTTTCTGTTTGTTTCGAATCAAAACAACATATTGCCTGGCCATTTTTTCCGATAAAAACACCCGCCCGTAGGGTAGGTCGAATTGACGTAGCACTTGGTTGTTTTCGTCAATTAAAATGGTTTCAGCGCCTATCCAGATAGCTATTGGACCAATACCTGTGCCATGATTGTCGGGTCCAACGTGCTGCATGAGAATACTCGCATTGGACGGTTTGAACTCATGGAGAATTTTGCCGTCGATGGTCATTAAAACGGTGTTGCCGGCCGTGGTTTTTGCAGTCAAAAAACGGCCATCTTGCCAAACATGGAGGTCATTATATGCAAGCGGTAACACCAAATTTCCTGTTGAATCCATCAACCCTTCGGGTAGGTTCTCGGCGTCGACACGTTTGCGTACCACCAGATAGTTGATTTTCCAAGGGTCGGTTCTGTCGTGCGGTGGGTCGTCGGTCATTAAATCGCCTAATTGGAACAGTGTTTTTCCTTGTGCGTCAATAATTGCTTGGCGTGCTGCTAGTGGATCTTTTCCCCAAAATTGAACCAGGTTTTTGGAGGCCAGGTAGTCAGGCCCTTCCTGCCAAATCCAGTCAGTTAGCAGCTTGCCTGTTTGATCGATATAACTGAATTCGATTTGTTGATTAGAGTTTTTGCGAAACCTGCCGATTCGCATCGTATTCCCTTCATGGACTGAAAAACGGTCGCGACCCAACCAATTTGTTTCCAAATAGCCCTTTTCATCTTGTTGCACACGGTGTAGCCGCAAACCTTTTTCATACAACGTGTGGCTCGACGACCGT
>JAEUUR010000158.1 GCA_016787465.1 Saprospiraceae bacterium
GCTGGTTTACCCCGGCCATGGGCCGGCAACCACCATCCGGCATGAGATGGAGTACAATCCGTTTTTATAAGGTTCGTAGGAGGCCAAAGCGTTGAAACAATTCTTTGAGACCTTCCTGAACACTTAAATTTTCATCATATAATTCTAGCAAAAGACTCTTGTTAAATTCATACCGAAAATTTAAAGTTAAAAATTAAAAGTAACAATCCGGATACTGTACCCCATTTGAACTGCATGAAAAAGCAGCTTGATCCGTAGAGCTACGGTTTCTACACATCTTTACATCAATAACTTGTTATCAAAAAATGCCCATTTTATTTATGTATCCATCTGTTGAGAGGGTCGCATCAAACTTGAGTCATCTCTGGTTTAAAGTATGCAAACCATAAAATTGGTTGTTTTTTTTCCACAAAGAGTTACAAGAGTTACATGAGTAACAAGAGTATCTCAAAAACTCCTGCATCTCATGTAACTCTTGTAACTCCTTGTGGAAAACAATTTACAATACTGTAGCCCGCAGAGGCAGTGCAGTAACTACAGGCAATTTTAGTGCTTTACCGCTCTATTAGGGTACAGTATCCGGATAGTCACTAAATTAAATTTACGGTATTTTTAAAGTCGTTTTTTAGAGCGATTATAGTTTCTGTTAGGGTTACATTCTAGGCAGCAACCTTTTTATTTCCGAAACAATATTTGTGTATGCCTCGTCAACATTGGCAAAATCGGCAACAGTAGGTTTTTGCGTAGGCAACGACCGCAGTTTTTCCAACCCCGTACCGGTATCTTCATAATCGAATCGTTGAATTCGGATCGGAATTACCCGGCGGCCTTCACCAAGCGCCTGATACACCAGGCCAAACCAATCGGGAGCGTTGAACAAATTCACGCTAACCAGGGCCAGCATATAATCCGAGTCTGCCCATTCCTGTTGTGCCCTTTTCAAGGTGTTTTCACCGCCTTCAGCTTCATTTACGTTGTAAATTTTGATTCTTCCCGTCAATTTTAGGATGTTCAAATGCCGGTTCAGCATGCGTGCCGCTTCGGCGTCTTCTTCCGCAAAAACGATTATAAATTTCGGGCTGAGCGCCGTAACGACAGGGAAGCTGCCTGCTGCCGGATTGAAATCCTTTTCAGTTAATCCATCGATCAAATCGATCAATCTGCTGCGAATTTGCCGTTTGCGCAAATCGTTGTTTTCCGTGGATAAAATGCCCCTGATCTCTTCATCCTTGCGGTTGTTTTCATCTCCTTTCAAAAGGATAACCTGCGATTTTTTAGGTGCTGAGTCAGGAAGCGATTGTAACGTTTTATCCAGGGCCATACCCAAGTTGTTGGCCAGCAAATTTTTCAACAGATTTTTTAATTCGGCGAGGTTTTCCATGGGTTACATCATTGGTTGAAAAATTCCAAAACCTTACTAATAAGAATGCCTTCATTAGCGGCTTTGCCCTTAAAATCCCGACCCGCATGATGCAATGCAACCACTTTGAGCTCTTTGTTAAGCACGGGTGAGCCGCTGCTTCCGCCCTTGGTGTCGGTAGTGTAGTACAGGTATTGATCTTGTTGCCCGATTACTTCGTTCGCGCGTAAAGCAATTCGTTTGTCGCCACCGTCAGGATGCTGGATGATTGACACGCCTTCGCCTTCCTCAGGCTTGTAACCGGAGTCCATTTCAAGTACGCCCCATGAACTCAATGGGTTGTCCCCTCCGTCGATCACTTTGATTCGAGTGCAATCGAAATCCTTGATGGGGCTGGTTTTGAAATCAGAGGCATCCAGTTTGTATTGCGATGTAGCTTTGTAAAGGCCGTTCAGGTCGCGTTCGTAATTGAATTCGATGCGCGCTCCTGCTGCTTCCTCAGGGGTTCCGATCACGTGGTTGTTGGTGATGAGATACCCTCCCTGTATGAGGAATCCTGTTCCATATTTGTTTTTTGCCTCATCCACTACTACTCGGCAGACCGCTTTAGAAACGTTCATGGCTCGTTCCAGCCAATTGACAGTGAATAGGTTGTCTAAACTGCCGATTACCTTTTCAAGGCTTACCTTTTCAGTGGAAATGTCGAACTGGTATGTATCCAGATTGCGTACCTGTGCGTAAAGTTCAACTTTGTCAGGAATACCGTGCAGTACCTGCGTAATGTTGTATTTGAGCAAGTTCATACTCCTGACGTATTCTTTGTCAGTTGGGTCATAAAAACCCCGGACTACATTGTCCTGTAACTGATTGAACTGTGCTTTCATTAAAATCAGGTCGCTGCGAAG
>JAEUUR010000200.1 GCA_016787465.1 Saprospiraceae bacterium
ATGTTCTATAATTTATATTATGTTAAATAGAGGCGTTTAAAAACCATTTCCGTTATACTACTGAAAATAACTACTTTTGTCCGTTATTCAGAGACTGTTGATGAAAAATACCTACTACGACCTCGTTGCCCAAACCTTTGATTTCCCACAAGATGGATTCATGTTAAAATCTAACCGATTGTATTTCAACGGTATAGATATATATGATTTGATTCAACGCTACGGCACACCATTAAAGCTAACCTATCTCCCAAAGATTGGTGAAAAGATTCAGCTCGCTAGAAAACTCTTCCGCGATGCCATACAGCGTCACAATTACAACGGGAAATACATTTATTGCTACTGCACCAAAAGCTCACATTTCGCCTTTATCCTCAACGAAGTGCTGGAAAACGGCACCCAGCTTGAAACTTCATCATCCTTTGATATCGACCTTATTTGGAAACTGTACAAACAAGGCAAAATCAATAAAGGCACTACCATTGTCAACAACGGCTATAAACCTAAACAATACCTGGAAAAAATTTCCGGATTGATCAACGAGGGATTCTCCAACGTCATACCTGTGTGCGACAATGCAGATGAACTGGCGGCATACGACAAACTCATAAACAAACAACAATGCAAAATTGGCATCAGAATGGCCACTGAGGAAGAGCCAAATTTTGAATTCTACACCTCCCGCCTGGGGATTCGCCAAAGTGAAGTACTCCCCTTCTACCAGAGTAAAATTGCAGAAAACCCTAAGTTTCAATTAATTATGTTGCACTTTTTTGTCGACGTTGGCATTAAAGACACCATTTATTATTGGAGCGAACTAAAAAGAGGAATCAAAACCTATTGCCAACTTCGCAAGGTATGCCCTACCCTATCTTGTCTGAATATCGGAGGTGGAATGCCCATCCGGAATTCCTTAGGTTTCGAGTTTGATTATGCCTACATGATCAATGAAATTATCAGGCTCGTCAAAGAATACTGCGACGCCGAAGGCGTCCCGGAGCCTGATATTTATTCTGAATTCGGAAAATATACCGTTGGAGAAAGCGGTGCGACTATTTTTTCCGTGATCGGGAAAAAGCAACAAAATGATGCCGAGGAATGGTACATGCTGGATAACTCCCTGATCAATACCCTACCCGACAGCTGGGGCATCAAAGAGCGATTCATTTTACTTCCGGTTAACCACTGGAACAAAGAGTACCAACGTGTTAATATCGGAGGAATCAGCTGCGATAATGCGGATTATTACAACTCAGAAGCCCATATCAATCAGGTGTATTTGCCCTCTTACGATGAAAAAACAGAGGAACCGCTCTACATCGGTTTCTTCCACACGGGCGCTTATCAGGAGTCATTAAGCGGTTATGGCGGATTGAAGCACTGTTTGCTTCCTGCGCCCAAACATATTTTAATTGATAAAAATTATTATGGAGAATTCGTTGATACAGAGGTATTTAAAGAGCAAGACGCCGATTCTATGTTGAAAATTTTAGGGTACTGATTTTACTCGTAAAGGATATTTCTTCCCCTGCGCAAACTTTTCCTGAGGTTAAACCAAAATGCGCAGAACAAATAAACAATCAATGGAGATCCCATTGCAATGAAAGAGGTGTAAATAAAATACTTCCGAATTTCAGCCGGCGCAATTTGCATACGCTCCCCTAAATGGCGACACACCCCGAATGCTCGGCGTTCAACCATATCTTTTAACCAATTTCTGAGCATAAAAATCAACCTGTTTGAAGTCTGGGAACAAAAATACGGAATGTCCGATATTTTCTTTTGCTTATTACTTTTTAGCTTGAGTAAAATTTTAACATTTTTTACAACCGGGATTCAAATGAAATAAAAGATTTTTGCCTCCCCTTTCAGACTATTTCCAGAATAATCGCGTTTGTGTGTTTTCCACCTGAGTGTGTAGAGCCTAGTGTTAACTTTCATCCTTCATTCGACGCTGCGTATGACGTTTTTCAGACAAGTTGGGTTGGTGCTTTTGTTTGCCAACATGTGTTCTTTTTTAGCTATCAGTCAGGTTGACCCCCCTGTTTCCGGAGACCTGGAAGACCCTGCCGACACCTCCGAAGTATTAACTGCAAAAGGCGGTGCTGCCAATGCAATTACCGACAAAGAACTTAAAGAACGCCTTGCATCAATTTCCAGTTGTGTGGATATGCGAATCAATGGCGTCGTCAAAGGCTACATCCGTACCTATGTGGAGCATAAAACGGAAAAAGCTAAAATTATGTTGGGGAAAAGACTTACTTATTTTCCACTGTATGAAGCAAAGTTTAAAGAATATGGTTTGCCGGACGACCTGAAATATCTCTCTGTGGTGGAATCTGCCCTCAATGCTAAAGCAGTTTCAAGGGTCGGAGCTACCGGATTATGGCAATTTATGCCCTCCACAGGTGGCGAGTACGGGCTTCATACCAACAACGCTGTAGAAGATCGAAGCAATCCTGTTAAAAGCACAGATGCGGCAGCCAGGCACTTAAGAGACCTTTACAAAAAATTCGATGACTGGGCGCTAGCGCTGGCAGCCTACAACAGCGGCGCCGGTCGTGTAAGTTCTGCTATAAAACGCGCCGGAAGCAGGGATTTTTGGCAAATTCAACGATTCCTGCCACTTGAAACACGCAACTACGTGCCTGCCTTTATCGCTGCAACCTATATCTGCAATTATTTTTATGCGCACGACATAACGCCTTATGATCCTGATATGGATCAACAACTGACTGATTACATCAACGTCTATGAAGGTGTTTCTTTTCAGGATATCGCCGACGCAACGGGCATTTCAGTTGAAGTAATCAAAGAACTTAACCCCGGTTTCAAACGCGATTATGTGCCTCCGACTACAGACGGCAATTTTGTAGTAGCCCCCAAACGTGTGATGCCTGCATTGATTCGTTATTTGAACTCAATCAGTAATGCCCGGAGTTATAAACTTGAAAAACCGGAAGAATATACAAGTCCGGAACTTGGTGATGGCAGATACTGGCAAAGTACTGCAACCCTTCGTGAAGCAATGACCGTACAGGAATATGCCAAACGAGTTGGCATGTGTGCTGAGCACATTAAAGCCTGGAATGACCTAACCCACAACTACCTTTCTGCTGGTCAAAAGTTAAAATTATTCCGCCCCGTTTTTGTTCAAAAACACGCGGCCATTAAAATCGATGCGCCAGATGCAGTAAAAAACAAACCAAGTGCGCCATCTGTTAAAAAACAAGAGCCAACCCCGACAGGGGCTAAACCGTCGGGCAAACAAACTGCCGGCATCTCCCCTACTCCACCAGAACCGGTTCGTGTAAAACAGTGGCAATACCATACCGTAAAACGTAACGAATCGCTGGAAGATATTGCCCGACTTTATTCCACCTCCGTTGAAAGCATCAAAAAGAACAATAATTGCCAAAACATTAAATTTGGCAATAGATTGAAAATCAGAGAATTATAATTCTTTTTATCAAATTTAAGCGCCTATCTGTTCTTGCGCTGAAAATGTAAGAGGCTTCAGGTCATTGGCTGATATTTAGCGTTTTTTGCGACTAAATTAGCACCAAAACCAGAAGCCTCTTTTTTATTTCCAAGTTTTATTCCCCTAAATTCTGCATAATATAACAGAAAAACAGACTTTTGCAAGCTCAATTTTCACCAACCATAAAACATGCCAACGATGCTCACACGCGCACTGATCATTGAAGACGAGCCGGAAGGCTTGGAAAACCTTAAAAATCTGTTGCGGATGTATTGTCCCGACGTGGATGTCGTGGCGGAAGGGAGTTCTAATGCCGATCTTATCCGGTTGGCCGAAGACCGTGATGGGAAGTTCGACGTAGCATTTTTGGACATTAGTTTGCCTGATGGCTTGGTCTTTCAAAGTTTGCAGCAACTGGAAGATGTCCCATTCGATATCATTTTCGTTACAGCATTTGACAAGTATGCTTTACGAGCCTTTGAATTTGCTGCCATTGATTATGTAACAAAGCCCATTGAACGGGAGGAATTGATACGTGCAGTGGGTAGAATTCGCCACAAAAATTCAGAAACCAAAGAACGCCTGGAAATTTTACAACAGACGTACAGTCCTAATTCGCCGAATGCATTCGAAAAAATTGGCATTTCCGCGATGGATGGCGTACATTTTGTGAAGTTGGGTGATATAATCCGCTTAGAAGCTGCTGATAATTACACGCATTTTTTGCTGAATGGCGGAAGCCGGATTACGGCCAGCCGAACAATCAAAGCTTATGAGGATGCTCTGGCAGGATTTAACTTTGTCAGGGTTCATAAAAAGCATATCGTCAATATGAATTTTATGAAAACTTACATCAAAGGCGAAGGCGGCTACCTGATTCTGGATAATGGCGATAATATTGAAGTGTCGCGGCGAAAAAAAGCCAACTTGATGGATGCCGTGAAAAAAGTACATGGCGAAATGTGATTTCGCCTAACCCCTAATGCCTTCAAAAAAAGTATAAAATGGGATTTTTCGATAAATTTTTCAGCAAGGAAAAAAAAGAAGACCTGGATAAAGGACTTGAGAAAACCAAGGAAGGTTTTTTCGGAAAACTGAATCGTGCGGTAGCCGGTAAAAGCACGGTTGATGAGGAAGTGCTGGATGAACTGGAACAAGTATTAATTTCCAGCGATGTAGGGCTTGACACCACCGTAAAGATCATTGACAGGATTGAATCGCGTGTAGCAAAGGACAAGTACCTCAATACTTCTGAACTGAACGCTATTTTGCGCGATGAAATCGTCGACATGCTGGCTGAGAACAACACCACTGATGTTGACGATTTTGACATTCCGGTATCTACCCGCCCATATGTTTTACTGGTTATTGGTGTGAATGGCGTTGGCAAAACCACTACTATCGGCAAACTTGCGTACCAGCTTAAACAACGCGGCCGTAAGGTCGTACTTGGAGCCGGCGATACTTACCGGGCTGCCGCCGTCGATCAGCTCAAAATCTGGGCCGACCGTGTAGGATGTGATTTTTATTCCAAAGGCATGAACGCCGACCCTGCGGCCGTCGCATTTGAAACAACAAAGTATGCAATTGATAATCAATGTGATATTGCGATTATTGATACTGCCGGGCGCTTACATAACAAATCCCACTTGATGCAGGAGTTAGGGAAAATTCACCGTTCCATCGACAAAAATATGCCGGGCGCTCCACACGATGTCTTGCTGGTATTAGATGCAAGCACCGGACAGAATGCGCAGGAACAAGCTCGTCATTTTACGGAAGTCGCACCGATTACATGCCTCGC
>JAEUUR010000234.1 GCA_016787465.1 Saprospiraceae bacterium
GTAATTACTAATACTACCGTTCATATCCACTGTGTAAACGCCTGCAGAACCTTCCTGAAAAGGGAAACCGGTGAGGGTGCAAACCAAAAATCCGCCGCCTGGTTTGTTGATAATCCGGGTGGGCACAGGATCAACTTCCGGTGGGCCGAATGGAAGCGGATTGGGCCATTTGGGAAACACCGCAAAAACAGAACGCACGCCGGTTGTTGCGTCAACTTTGATGATACCGTTAAAACCGGAATCGACGATGTACAAATTACCATCTTCATCAAAAGCGACGCTGTAAGGGTTTGAATCCGGCATCGTTGGAGGTTGATTGGAATTAACAAAATCGGAGATGATTATTTGCGATGTCGGACTGGCGCCTGAAATCGGCGGTGTAATGCCTGGTACGAACCCATTTAAATCGTACACCAGGATACCGCCATCCAACGGCGACAACACGCCTAATTGATTGTTCGCCATCATTGCGCTTCGCCATGGCCCCACGGCCTCCTGAGAGGTAGTATCAAAGATGGAAGGAAGTCCGACGATCACAGGCTGTAATGACCCGTCCGGTCTTAAAATCGAAACGGCGCCATCGTTAAAACCATAACCCGATTCGGTTACCAATATGTCGCCGTTTGCAGCAATTTCCAACCCCAAGGGTAATCGAAGGCTGTCGGCAACGATTGTAATGGTTTGAGCGTGGGCCAATGCCGCACAAAAAAGGGAAAGAAAGATAAAAAGTTGTTTCATAATCAGATGGTTTTGTATTGTTTATCAATTTATTCAATTCGAATGAAGCGGTTGGGTAACGGCCAATTCCGGGTTTTGTACCGGCGCGGGATTGTGCGCTTTTTGTTGCACCGGAGCTACATTGACCAAGGTTGTGCGTTCTATGGGCAAGGCGTACAATTCAGGTTTTTGCTGCACTTGGCTGGAAATGGATGGTTTATTGCCCGAACAGAGCTGATAGAACAACAGGAACATAGCCAGTTCCGTGAGCAAAATCCAGCGTTTCATTTCACTGGCAAAAGGATGTTGTTTCATTGGCTTCATATTTTGGTGAATACAGGATGTTCCGTCAATTGCATGATGCAAAGGTGGGTGCATCACAGTTTGGCAAACAATCACCCTTTTGTTGTATTCCTTGGAGATAGTTTGTAGTTGTGAACTATATTTCTCCAAATACAACAAAAGGGGGATTGAATTACCTATCTTCGCACAGCTACCTTTGCAGCATCCTTTTCATCCACACCCTAAATGCTAATTGTTATGGAAAATATTCGAGTAGTCATCGTTGAAGACGATACCGATATCAGGCAATCTTTCGAAATGATCATCGATAGCGCTGAAGGGTTCGAATGCATAAAAACATTTGACAATGCAGAAGATGCGGTGGAAGGAATTCCAGGCCTGAACCCGGATGTAGTGATCATGGATATTCACTTGCCCGGCATGACCGGCATCGATGCGGTGCGCATTCTGAAAGCAGAAATGCCAGCGCTTCAAATTGCCATGTGTACCGTTTATGAGGACGACGAACATATTTTCAACGCCCTGCGCGCCGGCGCAAGTGGGTACCTGCTCAAAAGAACCACCCCGGAAAAACTGCTTGAAGCTGTCAGTGATTTAAATCAAGGTGGCTCGCCTATGAGCAGCGAAATAGCCAGGCGGGTGGTGGCATCTTTTCAAAAACCTGCGCCGGCGTCTGCAGAAATTGCTTCGCTCACAGCCAGGGAAAAGGAAATACTCGACTTATTAGCTAAAGGTTATCTCTACAAAGAAATTGCCGCTACCCTGTTCATCAGCATCGAAACAGTTAAGCGGCATATCCACAATATTTACGAAAAACTCCACGTCCAAACGCGAACCGAAGCGCTGAACAAAGTATTCAAACTTCATGGCTGAGGTTTTGTGGGGAGTTTCAATTTTTAACCCAACATTTGCCAATACCTTCTGCCTGAAAATAATACACACCATTGGGCCAATTGCGCACATCCAGGTCAAAAGTAGCGGCGGAGCTTATACCCCGAAGCAGTTCCTGACCAACAAGGTTTCGCACCGACCACAACCGGCCTTCTGACAAATTCACCACAGAAAGGATCGTATTTACCGGATTGGGCTGAATATGCCAGTTTTTTTCAAGCAGCACACCCGGTTCGTTGACAGCTACCGACAAACACGAAGAACCGCCAACCAGTTGCTGCAGTTCCCCACACAAATAAGTGTAATTGGAAGCGGCCTCCAGATTGAGGCTTGGCAAGAGCAACAGGTCATTTTGCTCATTCGGATCATCTTCAAGGCGATATAATTCCTCATGCCCATCATCGAATCGGATGAGTTTATACAGCCCGTTTCTCATCGTTTTACCATCATCGGGGGTTG
>JAEUUR010000239.1 GCA_016787465.1 Saprospiraceae bacterium
GGTAATGGCCTCGGAAGGCACCACCCAAATGGATACGCCTTCGTTACGCCGCGTGTACACGTCGCGCGCATGCTCGAGTGCCATTTGGGCATCAGCGGCATGCAAGGAACCGACGTGTTTATGATTCAGGCCGCCGTGTGACCGGATAAATACCTCCCAAAGCGGAAATTCTGCGTTCATATTTTATGATTTTACTGGATTTACGGTGTGATTGGAAATTGGAAATTAGAAATTGGAAATTGGGAAATTGGAAATTGATTAAGGGCTAATTTGGATCAAGAGTTAACACTGAATGGTTAGGAAAGTTAACCGAACAAAATCCGTTAAATCCATCAAATCCATTAAATCCGCGTTCGTTTTTCGGCAAAAGCCATCGCCGCTTCGCGTACCCAGGCGCCGTTTTCCCAGGCTTTAACACGGGTTTCGAGTCGTTCGCGGTTGCAGGGGCCGTTGCCGCGCAACACGTTGTTGAACTCTTCCCAATCGATCGGGCCAAAATCGTAATGACCGCGCGCTTCATTCCACTTCAGATCGGGATCAGGCAAGGTCATATTCAGGATTTTGATCTGCTCGGCGATCATATCGACATAGCGCTGCCGCAAGGTATCATTGGAATAACGTTTGATCTTCCATTTCATCGATTGAGCCGAGTGCGGCGAGTCGCTGTCGTTCGGGCCAAACATCATCATCGACGGCCACCACCAGCGGTTGATCGCGTCCTGACACATGTCGCGTTGCGCTTCTGTACCCTGACTGAGCACCAGCAGAATTTCAAATCCCTGCCGTTGGTGGAAACTTTCTTCCTTGCATATGCGCACCATGGCGCGCGCATAAGGGCCGTAGCTGCATTTGCACAGGGCCACCTGATTCATGATAGCTGCGCCGTCGACGAGCCAGCCGATCGCGCCCATATCAGCCCAGGTGAGGCTGGGATAATTAAAGATCGAGCTGTATTTGGCTTTGCCCGCGTGCAATTCGTTGTACAATTCTACCCGGCTGATACCCAGCGTTTCCGCAGCGGAATACAGGTACAAGCCATGACCTGCTTCGTCCTGAATTTTAGCCAACAATGCCACTTTCCTGCGCAAGCTTGGCGCCCGCGTGATCCAATTACCCTCCGGCAACATACCAATCACTTCCGAATGCGCATGTTGCGAAATCTGACGGATCAACGTTCTTCGATAGTCCTCGGGCATCCAATCCTTGGGTTCGATTTTTTGCTCGGCATCGATGCGCGCCTGAAATCGTTCTTCTAATGCGAGTTGTTTGCTCATATTCGTTGATTGTTGGTTAGGTTAGTTCACGTTGCGAAAGCAACTTGCATAGGTAGCACGGGCTTTAGCCCGTCAAGTACAAAGGGCTTTAGCCCTCTACCCATTTTATTTTTGATCAAAATCTACTTTCAAAGTCGGCGTCAACGGATGCGACTGGCAAGTGAGAATAAAACCTGCTTCCACTTCATCTTCATCCAACGCGTAGTTGGCTTCCATTTCCACCTTGCCTTCGGTCAGTTTAGCCCTGCAAGTACAACAAACGCCGCCTTTGCAGGCAAAAGGCATGTCCGCGCCTACTGCCATCGCTGCATCCAGCAGTGCCTGGCCTTCGTGAATTGGCACTTCAAAACGCACCCCGTCCAGCTTGATCTCCGCCGTAGCAATAACAGTTCCCGAGGTCTTTTGTTGCTGTTTTTGGTGACGCTGTTGGTTGGTTCCGAACAATTCCAGGTGAATTTTTTGCTTTGGAATATTCCGGGCCTCCAATCCGGCTCGCACCGTGTGGATCATATCCTCCGGTCCGCAGATAAAAAACTGGTCGGCATTCAGCACCTCCGGAAGCATTTCAAGCAAATCATTCAAACGATCGGCATTGATCCGGCCGCTTTGCCAGGGCACATCTACCCGTTCCTGACTCAGGATGTGTACCACCTGGAAATTACCAAGATGGCGGTTTTTCAGCCCTTCGATTTGCTCGCGGAATATCACGGTGGCCGCACGTTTGTTGCCGTACACCAGGGTGATTCTGCTTTCAGGACTACGTTCCAGTATCGTTTTGATGATGGAAATCACCGGAGTAATTCCGGAGCCTGCTGCAAAAAACACGTACTCGCCGGGTTTATCGACCTGCAACCCTTCCGGGAAAAACCGGCCGTCGGGCGGAGCTACTTCCAGTGTATCGCCGCGTTTGAGCGTTTCATTGGCAAAAGTGGAGAACACGCCGCCGTCTACTTTTTTAACGGCAACCCGCCACTCATTTTCGAGCGGGCTGCTGCACAAAGAATAAGAACGGCGCACTTCTTCGTTGCCCAGGTGCGTACGCAAGGTGAGGTACTGACCCTGGGTAAACTGAAAGGTTCCCTGCAATTCGGAGGGAACGTCGAAGGCGATGGAAACGCACTCCTGCGTTTCACGCCTGATGTCGGAAATTTTAAGTGGATAGAACTTCATTTTCGGACGCAAAGGTCGTTTAATTCCGGCCATTCCTGAAAGAAGGACGGTGGATTAAAAAAGAAAAAAGCAGCTTTAAGACTAAACTTTAAACAAGGATTAAATTGATTTGATTGATTTCAGGAAATGATTCGTTTGATTTTCAAGGACTTAATCCAGTGAGATTTTCACAACCATATTGCAGCGACTATAAATTGTTTGTAAAAAACCGTACAATATTTAATCAAATGCCATACATTTGGGGGCACAATATCCGCAGTGTCCGGCAGCCGTTAGCTTTTATTTTACCCAAGTTTTTAGGGAAGAGCCAATTGAGAGCCTGAGTTTAACTCATCAACGGCTGCCGATCTTTTCGATGTGATACTTCGCGCTCTTTGGTTTTGAAAACAGCCTACGGCTAAAGCATTGATATAGAGCGCTCAGTATGACAATTGAAACCCTGTTCTTAGATTAGTGGTATTTGAGTTTGGTTTGAAAGCCCAATTTTTTCTCTTGAAATTTTACGGTTTGATGTTCTCAGTCACCAAGCTCCATGATCTTGGGCATTGTCGCAACTTTTTTACCCGTCAACTGTTTCCCCGCTTTTGATTTGATACGTTTGCTTTTGCATGGCTACTTTTTCCATTAACCTGAAAGACGGTACGATCGTAAAACCTTCCGAGTTGATTGTCGGGATTGACCTGGGCACCACCAACAGCCTGGTGGCTTACATGAAAGACGGTGCGGCGCATTGTGTAAAAAGCGCAGACGGCAAAAGCGCACTGGTGCCTTCCGTCATTTATTTTGCGCCGGATCACCAGGTAATCGTGGGAGATGAAGCCAAAGAAAAGCTGATTACCGACCCGGGCAACACCATTTTTTCCATCAAACGGTTAATGGGCAAATCCTACCAGGATATTGCCGGACACAGCGCCTACTTCGGGTATCAGATCATCGATGAAGACCGCGAAGCGCTGGTAAAAATTCGCGTAAAAGACAAGTTTTATACCCCCATCGAACTGAGCGCCCTGATTCTTCAGGAACTCAAAAAGAGAGTCGAGGCCGAACTGAAAGTACCTGTCAGCAAAGCAGTGATCACCGTGCCTGCCTATTTCAACGACAACCAGCGCCAGGCCACCCGCGATGCGGGCAAACTCGCCGGATTGGAAGTACTCCGGATTGTCAACGAACCGACTGCCGCCGCGCTTGCTTACGACCCCGCGGAATCAGGCACCATTGCCGTGTACGACCTGGGGGGCGGCACATTTGACGTTTCCCTGTTGCAAATTGAAGGCGGCATCTACGAAGTGTTATCTACCAACGGCGACACCTTCCTCGGCGGCGATGATTTCGACAAAGCGATCGTCGAGCACTGGATGACACAACTGGGCATTCCCGTTGAACGGTTGCGGAGCGACAAACACTTCAGCCAGGAAATCCGCCTGGCCGCTGAATCAGCCAAAAAACATTTGTCGACCTTCGATTCATTTGATGCCCAGATCGATGATCTACCGCTGGCACTAACCCGCGTCGAGTTTGAACAATTGATCCAGCCGTTGGTCGACCGCACCCTGCAATGTTGTAAAAATGCGCTCAAAGATGCCGCGCTTGGCATCCAGGACATTCAAAAAGTGGTGATGGTGGGAGGAAGCACCCGCGTCCCGCTGGTAAAAAAAGTCGTTTCCGAATTTTTCAAACAACCGGTGTTCGACGAGATCAACCCGGATGAAGTGGTGGCGCTGGGCGCTGCCATCCAGGCCGATATCCTTGCCGGCAACCAGCAGGATGTGTTGTTGCTCGACGTGACGCCGCTTTCGCTGGGCATAGAAACCGTTGGCGGCTTGATGGATACGATCATTCCCCGGAATTCAAAGGTACCCTCCAAAGCCGGAAGGCAATACACCACCAGCGTCGACGGCCAAAAAAACCTGAAGGTGGCCGTGTACCAGGGCGAACGCGATTTGGTGGAGCACAACAGGAAGCTGGGAGAGTTCATTCTGAGCAACATTCCAGCCATGCCGGCCGGCATGCCTAAAATCGATATTCAATTCATCCTCAATGCCGACGGCATCCTCACCGTGCGCGCACGCGAGCTGCGCTCGGGTTTGGAAACGCAGGTTGAAATTAAACCCACCTACGGCATCACCGAGGAGGAAATGGGCATGATGCTCCTCGACAGCATACAAAATGCCCAATCGGATATTGCTATACGCGGCCTGCTGGAAGCCCGGAACGAAGCGCAAAACCTGCTGCTTTCGGGTGAAAAGTTTTTAAAACAGCACGATGCCATTCTGAGCGCTGCGGAAATCAGCGAAACCCGGCAATTGCTTCAAACCCTCAAGGACGCCTGCGCAGGCAGCGACAAAGATCTGATTCACCGTCAGATCGAAGCCCTCAACGAATATACCACGCCGCTGGCGCACCGGGCGATGGATTCGGCGATTGGGAATGCGATGAAAGGGAAGCGGGTGTAGGGCTATGTTAGCCCTGAAAGGGCGGAATATGAAAGTGTCGGATGGCGAAAAGCTAAGACAGCCCTGTCGTTCTTCCAATGCGGTAGATTCATTACATGATTACTGGATTACATGATTAATAGATTGTTGAGGGGGATTTTGGATGTTTGATGGTTCCTTTGTGGGGTGTTTATTCCGTACAGTTGATAGCCTTTCAAAAACCTCCTTCAAAAATCAACATTCATGTTATCTGGCAATCATGTATTGAATACCTATTTGAGATGTGCCAAAATTCAGGCTCATGTGGATAGCCTGGCGTCACAAAAAAGTCCTGAAAGGC
>JAEUUR010000314.1 GCA_016787465.1 Saprospiraceae bacterium
AAAGAATGTGGCAGCATTTTATTGGTGGGTACTCAAGCTATCGAAGTCAGCTTGGATATTGATTACGACATAATTTTCACGGAGCCAGCGCCATTAGACGCCTTAATTCAACGATTTGGGCGTGTTAATCGCAAAAGAGAGAAGGGGATTTGCTCGGCAGTTGTGTTCTCAGAAAAAAACGCAACCGACAAATACATCTATCCTGATCAGGTTGTTGATAGAACTTTAGACGCCCTCAAAAGAATTATTGATCAAAATGACGGCTTGATTCGTGAAGGTGAATTGGAATCCCTTTTGAATTATGTTTACCCGGACTGGAGTCCAAAGGAGCATCAGGTTTTTCAAACCACCTTTGATTTTCTAAAAGCGTCTTTGGAAAGTCTGATTCCGATGCTCCATTCCAAACGATCTGAGGAAGAGTTTTACAGCAAATTCGATGGAATCAAAGTTTTACCTGCCGTTTTTCAAACAGAATACACAACGTTGTTGAATGAATTCAGATTCATTGAAGCAGAAAGGCTGAAAGTTCAAATCAGGAAAGGCAAGTTTGCTCAGTTGGTGAATGAGCGAGATGATAATCTTCAAAAAAGATCATTTGCCTGGGAGGCTGGTAAAAAAGTGATGCAAGTAGATTACTGGGTTCTACATAAAAAATATTCTGAAGATATCGGAATTGACTACAATGCACAAGAAGAATGGTCTTTTGACAATCATCTTTAGTCGATTGTTCACATGAAACCCACCGCTACCCTCATCGCCTACTTCCACACCTGCCACCGAAAGCTCTGGCTCCATGCGCATGAAATTCGGATGGAGCATACCTCCGAATTAGTAGCTGAAGGCAAACTAATTGGTGAAACAAGCTACCAACGCCGTTCCGAAAAATACACTCAAATAGAACTCGAAGGTGTAAAGATCGATTTTTACGATGCGCGCACGCGCACCGTACATGAAACAAAACGCGGAAGAGCCGTTGAGCGTGCGCATATTGCTCAGGTGCAATACTATCTCTACAGGTTGCGGCAGCATGGAATTACAGACGCGGTGGGTTTGATAGAGTACCCTGATTTGCGAAAGACCGAACATGTTGCGGCGCTTACACAAGAAGATATGTGCCGTATCCAGGGTTGGGAAGATGAAGTCAGTAAAATTATTGACTTGCCTCACTGCCCGCCTATCGTGCAAAAATCCTTTTGCCGAAACTGCTCTTTTCATGATTTGTGTTACATCTCCGAACTATGAAAGATACGTATTATTTGTTCAATCCAGGCCGCTTGAGCCGCCAGGACAATACGCTCCGCTTTACTCCCGTGAATGAATCAGGGCAAGAATTGCCTTCTAAATTCATACCGATTGAAGGACTTGAAAATTTATATGTATTTGGAAGCCTGGATGCCAACAGCGCCTTGTTTAATTTTTTAGGAAAGCATCGGGTTAGCGTACATTTTTTTGATTATTATGAGCATTATACCGGCTCATTTCAACCCAAGGAATATTTGCTTGCCGGTAAAATGCATGTAGAACAAACCCGTACATACCTCGATCCCGTTCGCAGGTTGCATCTGGCGCGCGGATTTGTGGAGGGCGCGGCGGCCAATATGCTGCGGAACTTGAAATATTATACCGGTCGTGGCCGAGGGCTGGAAGCTTCGATCACTGTAATTGATCAATTCATGGATAAATTCAGTTCCGTTCCTGATGTGGCTACACTGATGGGGCTTGAAGGAAATTGCAGGCAGGTTTATTACAGTGCATTTGATACCATCATACAAGAGTTTGAAATGGGAGGCAGACTGAAACAACCACCTGGAAATGAGGTTAATGCATTGATTTCTTTTGGGAATATGATTTGTTATACCCAGGTATTAGATGCCATTTATCACACACAAATGAACCCGACGATCAGTTTTTTGCACGAACCCGGCGTGCGACGATATTCTCTTGCCCTTGATGTGGCGGAAGTATTTAAGCCTATTTTAGTAGATCGCACGTTATTTTCGCTGGTGAATAAGCGCATTATTCAGGCAAAACACTTTGATCAATCTTTGAATGGATGTTTTTTGAATCCCACGGGGAAACAAATTTTTCTCAAAGCCTTCGAAGAACGTTTGGCTGAAACTATTCATCATCGATCATTAGGTAAAAAGGTGTCTTACAAATATTTACTGCGTTTGGAATGCTATAAATTGACAAAGTACATTCTCGGTATAGATAAAGAATATAAACCATTTAAAATTTGGTGGTGAAACGATGTATGTAATTTTGGTGTACGATGTTGGAGAAAAACGGGTAGGCAAAATGCTAAAGCTTTGTCGACGGTATTTGCATTGGATTCAGAACTCTGTTTTTGAAGGAGAAATAACCGAGGTAAAGCTCAGAGAGTTGGAACATGGTGCAAAAGAAATCATGCGTCAGGAGGAAGATAGCGTCATCATTTTTAAAAGCAGGGAACTGCGATGGTTGGAGAAGAAGATTATTGGCAGGGAGAAAAATGAGTTGGATAATTTTTTGTAAAAGTCGTCGACCTTCCGGTATTTTTGCAGTATTACCGTTCGACGACTTTTGTGTATCAGTTTTTCAAAAATCAGGTTGTTTATTTTATTGATTTTAAACGACTTATACATTTTTTGTTGACGGCTTTGAATCGCACCAGATTGGAATTGAAACCCGTTCGCAACGGGTAATGTTCCGGTTACCGCGTCCTTTGAATCGCACCAGATTGGAATTGAAACTGCGGCGTCCCTTGCGGCTTCCATTGCGGCGTACCACTTTGAATCGCACCAGATTGGA
>JAEUUR010000315.1 GCA_016787465.1 Saprospiraceae bacterium
TGTTAAATCCGTACCAATACACCACCGGAATATACAAAAGGTGTTTTTGGGGCGTCGTTTGCAATTGTTGGGTAGCGCTTTTCAAACCGGTTAAGGTTTGTATAAAAGCTGCATAACTTACCGGCAGTGTTTGGGCAAGGCTGTCTGCACGGCTCAGTGGCTGAATCAATTTAGTTAATCCGTGCTGCGTCGACATCGACAACAACTCCTGGCGAAGGTATTTGACGTTGAGACACGAATCGGAAATGCGTTCCATTTCCAGGAGCGACTTGTTCAATGCCGCATCATAAGTTTCCACGGCCTGCCAGTTTCCGGTTTGTGCAATCAGGCTTGTAAGCCTTTTTCGGCGTTCCAGGGGATAAATTTTCCACAACGGCTTTGGAAAAGCGGCCGATGTGAGCTTGAAATAAAACACCGGCTTGTCGAGTCCCAGTTTTTCAGCGCCATAACGGTAATATTCGGCGCTTTGCGCGGGATCGGCGGATACTTTTAATTCCTGGCTATTCATTTCTGTTACCGGGTCGCCGGGCGCACATTTGCTCAACCCAAATACCGCCAAAGAAATCAACAGCAGCGTGGGCGCCGCAAGTAATATTCTTTGCAAAAGGTACCTGCCCATATCAGGAATTATGTGGGAAAATTACAGATCGTCATCGTCTTCAGTTTTCCTGACGCCTGAACTTCTTGTTTTATTCAACCCTTGTTCTTCCAGGGCAAGTTCGCGTTCTTGCCTCCGTTGTACCCTTGCTACCACGATGATACTTACTTCGTACAAAATTAACAAGGGAATAGCCACCAGCGTCTGCGAAACCACATCGGGCGGCGTAATAATGGCTGCTACGATCAAAATTACAACAATGGCATGCCTCCGGTATTCTCTGAGAAATGCTGCCCCGATGAGCCCGATACGGGCCATAAAATAGGCCGCTATCGGCATTTGAAAGATCAAACCTGTCGGAATCGTAAACATCGTCATATACGTGACGTAAGAATCGAGCGTAGGCGCAACTTCCAACCCTTCAAGGGTGTAACTGGATAAAAAGGAGATGGAAAAAGGGGCGATTACGTAATATCCGAATACAACGCCCAAAATGAATAAAAATGAACAAACGCCTACAATTCCGCGCACTACCCGGCGCTCATGGTCGTACAAACCCGGGCTGATAAATTTCCAAAATTCCCAGAAAATAAACGGAAATGCGCCGATAACACCCATCCAAAACGATACGTACAGCATTTGCATCAGGACTTCGCCAAGTTGTCGGGTAATCAGCTCAAAACTAGGAGGTGTAATACACATCGAATCGCCCAAACCCATTTTTTGAGATGCCCAGCACATAACCCTGTAGGTAGGGAAGTCTGCACGGCGCGGACCGAAAATGATGTTGTTAAACACAAAATCCTTGAAAATAAAAGCAAAGATTGCCATCACGGCTATGGCCATTGCCGAACGAAGGATGTGTTTGCGTAGTTCACCAATATGATCGAAAAAGGACATCTCGGCGCGTTCCTTTTTCAAACGTTCATTTTCGTGTAGTTGATCCAGCGGCATGTGAATAAGTTAGACTGCGCAAAAGTAACCAGGTTTTATTCGTATGAAAGGTTTGGATTACATTTATGCGTTTATTCAATGCTGCCCGTCTGATTTTTTATGCGATTTTTGTTCGTTTTGGCTGCTTGCTTATGCTTCCAAACTATGGTTGCACAAAAAGTTCGGGAAACTGCCCGACGATTTAGAGCGGGAGGCGCTGTCGGGGTGCATCATTATGTTGGCGACCTTTCAGAAAGGGCCTTGCATCCAACAGAACTGCGGCCATTTTATGGTGTTTTTTTGCATTACCTGTTGTCGAAGGATTTTTCGGTTAAATCACGTTTTTACGTTGGAAATTTAAGCGGATCCGATGCGCACGCGCGCAATCCTGAGTTGCGCGCGCGAAGCCTGCAGTTCAAAAGCCATGTTGTGGAGTTGTCTGTGCAGGCTGAGTGGCGGGTAAATGCTTTACAGGGGCAAATTTTTAAAGGCAGCCTGGTGCCTTATCTTTTTGTAGGAGGCGGACGCCTGGTTATTCATCCGCACGCAACCTATATGGGGCCACCCGATGAGATAAACGACCGATTGACGGTTCCGTTGCCGGAAACAAACCTTCATTTATCGGCTGTTACGCTGCTGTTTGGGGCTGGAGTCGAATTAAATTGGGAGCGCAGCGCTTCCATTTTTTTGGAAGGCGGATGGCGGTATGTGTTTTCAGATTACCTGGATGGGGTAAGTAAAAACGGCAATCAATCAAGCAATGACTGGTATTATGGGTTAACTGCAGGTATTGCGTTTTAGCGTTTCCTGCGTTTGTTGTAGTTCCCGCCGCCGCTGCCACCATTACCGGTGTTGCGGTTGTTGTTGCGTTTGTTGCGGTTGTTGTTCTTTCCGCCGCCGGAGTTTCGGTTGCGTTGACGATTGCGTTCTTTGTCCAACCGGCCGGCGCCTGCTGCAAGTTTATCCAACGAATCGTGGCCTTCATGCAGTGATAATTGGCCGTTGGAAAGAATTTCAAGGTCTTCTTTTACGATATCGTCGCTCACGTAGTGTTCCTTGTTCCAGGTTTTATAGGCCAGCTTCATGTACGAGGCAATAACTTCCACGAATCCTTCACGTTTTGATCCTTCCGGCATTTCAATGGCCTTTTGAATCAGGGCATGTACGCTGTTGCCGTAGTGGCGCATGCGGTTGGAGGAGTTCGGATATCCCAGAGGGGCCGGTTTGGCTTTGTCTTCCAGCTTGACAATTACTATACCGGGAGGGGGTGTTACGTCCAGCTGGTAATTGGAAATGGCGAAAATATGGTTCCAGAGTTTTTCTCTGAAATCATCCATGTTTCGGTTGGGATTGTTTGGGCTGAGGGTGATCATCAGGCCTACAATCGCTTCCGCAGTTTTTTGCCGCAAAGGTTTGGATTCGATGGTAGTTGCGTGCTGAATCATTTCCTGAATGGATCGTCCATATTCAGGGAAATTGATTTGCGGTTTTTCGGTATTGTATTCTATGTTCAGGTTGTTCATTCTACAGTAACAGATTTTGCCAGATTTCTCGGTTGGTCCACATCGCAACCGCGCAGAACGGCCGTATGGTAGGCCAGCAGCTGGAGGGGAATGACGGAAAGCAGCGGAGTGAATGGTTCTTCAGTGTCGGGTATTTCGATGGTATGATCAGCGAGTTTTTTAATGGTGGTATCGCCTTCGGTGACGATAGCAATTACGATGCCTTTTCGGGCTTTTACTTCCTGAATATTTGAAACCACTTTATCGTAAGCACTTTTGTTGGTTGCGATCACAAATACAGGCATATTTTCATCAATAAGGGCAATCGGGCCGTGTTTCATTTCTGCGGCCGGGTAGCCTTCGGCATGGATATAACTGATTTCCTTCAGTTTTAGTGCGCCCTCCAATGCAACCGGGAAATTATATCCACGGCCGAGGTACAAGGCATTGGGGGCGTTTTTGAGTTCTTCAGCGATGTATGCTACCTGTTTTTGACAGGTTTTCAGCAGTTTTTCAATTTTTTTCGGGATACTTGCCAATTCCTGCACCAATTCCTGATACCGCGATTTGGGCAAATATCCGCGTTCGTAACCCAACACCAGGGCCATCATAGTCAACATGGTTACCTGTCCGGTGAAAGCTTTGGTAGATGCAACGCCGATTTCCGGACCTACGTGGATGTACGACCCGCTATGGGTAAGGCGGGCTATCGAAGAGCCTACCACGTTTACAATACCGTAGGTGAGTGCTCCCCGTTCTTTCGCTAACTCCAGTGCAGCGAAGGTATCGGCGGTTTCTCCCGATTGAGAAATAGCAAGCACCACGTCCTGATCGCGCACCACCGGGTTGCGGTAACGGAACTCCGAGGCATATTCTACTTCAACAGGCAAACGGGCAAGGTCTTCCAACAGGTATTCCGCGATCATGCCTGCATGCCAGGATGTGCCGCATCCGAGAATGATCATGCGTTGGGCGTTAATCATTCGCTTCATGTGTTCTTCCATGCCGCCCAGCCTGACCCACCCGGCTTCTGCATCCATTCGGCCGCGCATACATTCGGCTACCGTTGTAGGTTGCTCGAATATTTCTTTCAACATGAAATAATCATAACCGCCTTTTTCAAGCTGTTCAATTTCAAGTTCGATTTCATGCACCGTGTGGGTGCTGGTTTCATTGCGCAGGTTGCGTATGGTAAGCCCTTCTTCCAGGGTAATGGTGGCTACTTCTTCATCGTTGAGATACACTACATTTTTGGTGTGCTCAACAATGGGTGTTGCGTCGGATGCGATCAAAAACTCTTTTTTACCGATACCAACCACCAGCGGACTGCTTTTGCGGGCTGCAACAATTTTGCCGGGCGCTTCGCGGTCCATCACTACAATCGCATAGGCGCCGTGTACTTGTGTAAGCGCTTGCCTGACGGCTTCTTCCAGCGGCAGGTTTTCGCGCATTTGAATTTCTTCTATCAGGTGTACCAGCACTTCCGTATCGGTTTCGCTGGTAAATGTATGGCCGTGTTTTTTTTGCAGGGCATTTTTGATTACGGCATAGTTTTCAATAATGCCGTTGTGAATCAAGGCCAGCCTTCCGGAGCCGCCGGAATGCGGGTGTGCATTGATGTCGTCGGGTTTGCCATGCGTTGCCCAGCGGGTGTGTCCCATGCCTACGTGTCCGCTGGTATCCAGGTTTTGAGTAAACGCTACCAGATCGGCCACTTTACCTTTCTTTTTGAAAATTTTCAGACCTCCATTTTGCAAGGCGATACCGGCACTGTCAAAGCCCCGGTACTCCATCCTGGAAAGGCCTTTGATCAAAATTGGGTAAGCTTTTTTAGGCCCGATGTATGCTACTATTCCGCACATGTGGTAGTTGGGCTATTTGATCTTGGTGTATTTTAATTCGAGTTTGGCAGGGTATGCCGCGTTGTTAGGGCCGTACAAAAGCGTTCTTCTGGCGGAACGGGCGCGCGGATAAACATTGAGGTAAACCGTACGGTTTTTGATATCCGGCGCCGCATCGTCGTCGATGATGTGCTGGAATTTTTCACTGAGCGCCAGCCGGTATCGGGTAACGGCAGGTGTGCCTCCCACAAATTCTTTTTCTGGAAAACCGCCAAAGGCTGCCAGGCTGCCATTTCCGGTTGACCCCAGGGCATAAAATACGTCGCTTGTAAAAGCAAATGTAGTATCGCCTTCCCTTTCTGTAAGTACCAGTTGATCGGCAGGTTTGAGCCACTTGTCGTCGTCGGCAACAGTCAGCACCAACTGTGCTTTATTAACGGCAATATCGTTCAAGTTGTTAGCGTAAGGGAAAGTTGCTTTTAACCGCAGTCCATGCATACCGTGCAGGTACAGTTTATCCTCAAGCGGTTTGCCGATGAGGGTATGCACCTCCTTACCTTCGTACACATTATCGTAATGGGTAAATTTATTGGTATTTCGGAAAAAGAAATCGAAGCGATCAGCAGAAGTGTCTGCTTTTACGGTATAAAACAAACTTAACCGCGAGAGGTTGACATCGTTCAAATCGAAAGCCAGCATGGCTCCCGGGGTTGCACCGTTTGCCCCGACTACAATTTTCAAACCGCCGATATAGCGGTAGAATGTGGAATCGGATAGCCAGGTTATCGAATCAATGGCCAGGAGTTCTTTCCCAAAATTATCGTCGAGGCGAATCCTTAAAAACGAACCCTTAACGCCGTCGAACAAGCTGTCGGTAAATTGCGGGCGCGGATAAAAACTGTTGATTCTGCCGAGCTCAGCGCCGGTTTGTAAGGTTCTGTTGGAATAATAAAGGGAGTCGTAAATCAAATCCTCATCAAGGCGATATACCTGCATGTTGTGCGATTGCAGGGTGTCGCCATAAACGCCGGTAATGGAATAGTTGAGGAACAACACCAGGCTGTCAAATTCGATTTTTGTCAGGTCGAATTTAGGGTTGAGCGTTTGAGGCTGGAAGAGGGTATAAATTTGGGAGCTGTATTTACCGAAAACAGGATCGGTAACTTCGCCGCAAAGGAAATAGGGGGTTACTCCCGAGCGGTCGGACGTAGCAACACTGTCTTCCCGTTCGAGTGTAAACTGTACGGTAATGGTATCGGTAAATTCAAGGTCGGCATATTCTTCTTCCAAAAGTTCTGAGCCGAAAGGGGTTGGTCTTTTGCAGGCTGTTGTGAATAAAGCAAACAGCGCAAAGCACAGGCCTGCAAAAACTAGAGTTCGCATGGTCATAAATATCATTGTGTTTTAGAACATGTTTCAATTTCACGCAACATGTTCACGCGTCCGGAAGTATAGTCAACGCAAAATGTTTTGAATGCAATCCGTCATACAGAGCGCTGTAAATCAATGTTTTGGCCGAAGGATGGTTTCATAGCCAAACAGCGCGAAGTATAAACGTTTTGAGGACGCAAATCGTTGGGTCGCGCCCGGAAATTATCTGGATACTTCTGCTTCCGTCAGGTTTTTGAAAAAGTCGAGATACCCTGGAAACGAATCATCGGCAGAGGAGTAAGGCAATACCGGTTTGGTACTGGCAACCGATAGATGTTCGGGACTTGTATCAAGCGATTCGCTGCCTACCACTACGGCATCTGCAAAATGAGCCGCACCTTTGTGCATGGAGATACCCTCACCGTCGAGATATGGTGCAAGGTCTTTTTTCGACAAATTGTTGATGGCTGCTTTTTGAAAGAACTTTTCCCCGCCTTCTTTTTCGTGGGGTGAGTCATAAGCGCCGTACACGATTTGGGCGCTGCTGAAAATAGGTTCTGTCTTGTAGGCAGTACGAAGGTACAGTGGAATCAAACTGGTCATCCAGCCGTGGCAGAAGACGATATCAGGTGCCCAACCGAATTTTTTCACGGTTTCAATTGCGCCTTTGCAGAAAAACGTCATACGTTCTGCATTGTCGTCAAATGGTTTGCCGCTTTCATCTTCAAATACCTGCTTGCGTTTAAAAAACTCTTCGTTGTCGAGAAAATAAACCTGAAGCCTGGAATTGGGTAAAGAGGCCACTTTAATCAACAGTGGATAATCATCGTCATCAACAATGATATTCATGCCGCTCAAGCGAACTACTTCATGCAAACGGTGGCGTCGTTCGTTCACGACTCCGTAACGTGGCATCAAAATCCGCAATTCATAACCGTTATCCTGTAAAAATTTGGGTAATTTACCGACGATGGCTGAAATGTCATTGCCTTCAGTGTAAGGCTCCATCTCCTGTGTAATAAGGAGCAAACGCTTCTTTTCCATGTATAAGAAAACCGAAATTAAATTTTTCGACTGCAAAAGTATAAAAAAATTAGGGTTCTATTTGCATCCGCCGGGGGTATAAAAATTTATACCGGAAATCAGGTAGTTGAAATTTCCGGGTTGATTAACCGTTTTCAGGGTTGTAAGCACTGTTACCTTACACGACCTTTGTCGTAAATATTGACAAAACAAATCATGAAACTACCTTTTTTACTTGTTTTTTGTTTGGGAGTTATCTCCTTACCGGCTCAGGCGCCTTTTACGCAAAAACAATTCGAATTCAGGGTTGAAAAAGACCTGGTTTACGGCAGCAGCGTGGATTATGCCGGCCAAAACACCGAACTTACCCTTGATTTGTACAAACCCATTGGCGATAACAACACCGACCGCCCATTGCTGGTGATGGTACACGGTGGCGCCTGGTTGGCTGGGTGTAAAGAAAATGAAGCATTTTTTGCGGAAGAATTCGCCCGGCGCGGTTACGTGGTTGCGTCTGTCAATTATCGAAAAGGATGGCATAAAGATGATTACGTGCCTGCGGCAATCAACCCCAACGTGTTTCCAGGTGGGAATTGCCTATATGCCGCCGACAGCAGCGAATTGATCCGGGCGATTTACAGGGGGCAGCAAGATGTAAAGGGGGCAATCCGATGGTTGAAAGCGCGTGCTTTGGCAGATTCCACCTGCAATCAAGCAGTGCTCGTGGGTGGCTCCAGTGCGGGCGCTTTTCTTGCCCTGGCCGTAGGTCTGCTCGATCGGCCGGAAGAAAAACCCGATGCCTGTTATGCCCTGGCCGCGGCCCCGATACCCGCCGCCAACGTGTCGAATTGTTATGATTATAATTGTGTCACCCAAACCATTCAACCTGAAGGAACCGCCCTTTCGCGCCCCGATCTCGGGCCTGTCGACGGCGACTTGAACCAAAACGGCTATAACGCCGAGGTGCTCGGTGTAATCAGTATTTTCGGTGGCGTGCCATACGAAGCATCCTCTAAAAACTGGATTCAAGGCCCCGACACCCCTGCGCTTTATCTGTACCACCAAACCTGCGATGGCATTGTTCCATTTGGATATGGTAAACCGATGTCGACAATTTCAGTGAACTGCAACCTGGGCTTCACGCCGTGGCATGGCAATTATCCAAACATATTTGGCAACGGCGCTATTGCCGCTTACCTGCAACCGCTGCTGCCTGCCGCCAGGCTGAAAACCGATTTTCTGGAATGCCCGGCTTTTAACCCTGCGCTTGCCTTGTTTGAATGTGTCCGTTACAATGATAACGGTTCCTACCACTGGGCCCATGCCCCAGCCCAACGTGCACAACTTATGGCGGATTTTTTCAACCCGATTATAACGACCAAAGTAAATTCTATGGCTTGCCTGGTTCCCACGAAATCGCCTGTCGGCGCCATGCAGCTTCGCATTTGGCCCAATCCCTTTAATTCGGAAATTACCCTGGAACTCCCGCAGGCGCCCGCACAGGAAACTGAATTGGCGCTCATCGATGTAACCGGCAACACTGTGTGGTCGGAAAAACGCAAACTGAGCGAGGGAAGAAACCGGATTGTATTGCCAGAAAGCCTCAGCAACGGGTTTTATCACCTGATCGTGAGAGGGACGGGGGGCGTGGCTAAATTGGTTAAGTGACTATCCGCTTGTTGTACAGAGGGGCGGAACCTGGGTTTAGGCTGTTAAACAAACGTTGGGCCTCTTCGAGGCCGTAGGTAACCCGCCGGAATTGTCATAATTTATAGTTTATAAATTCCATGAAATTCCTGATCCTCTTTTAGCCTCGAAGAGGCTCAACCTTTGTAACTCCGACATGAAACTAAATATACCCGCCTTGAAGAGGCGTAACGTCTGTCTACGTCGCCCGTTTCTTTGGATAATTATCTTACTGTACAACATGCGGATAGTCAGAATTGGTTATACTTCGCGCTGTTTGGTTTTGAAAACAACCTGCGGCTAAAACATTGATTTACAGCGATCTGTATGGCAGGTAGCGTTTAATGCCACCCTACGTTGACTACGAGTAATCTCACCAATCCATCCGAATCCAATCCACGGCAATAACCCCCTGGCCTTGGTTGGAGGCGTTTTCAAACACAAAATACAAGTCAGACAGGCTCTCCGATGTGGGCGTCGCCAGGTTGATTTTACGTTCTTCAAAAACCATTCGTTCGCTGTTTTTTGAATCAAAAGTCGCCTCGCCT
>JAEUUR010000342.1 GCA_016787465.1 Saprospiraceae bacterium
GCACCATTGCCAAAGGTGTGAGTGGAGATACGGTGATTGGTAAAGGAAGTAAGCTGGATTGCCAAATTCATATTGGACACGGCGTGGTGGTTGGGAAAAATTGTTTGTTCGCTGCCCAGGTTGGTATTGGTGGAAAAACAATGATTGGGGATAATGTGGTTTTGTACGGACAAGTTGGAATTGCGCAGGCAGTGGAAATTGGAGATGGCGCTATTCTACTGGCAAAAAGTGGCGTTTCAAAGTCGCTGGAAGGTGGCAAAACCTATTTTGGAGCCCCTGCAGAAGAAGTGAAGGTGAAATACAAGGAACTTGCAGCATTGCGCCAGTTGCCTGATTTCATCAAAGATTTTCGCAGTAAAATGTAGGAAAACAGAGAGAGAATATTTGGAGCCTCCCGCACCCGGCGCAACAACCGGGATTGATTTGTTGCGCCAAGTGCCATTAACCGAGTATTGGCGAGGGCCTTGGAAGGTAGAGAACGGATTCAAAAAAAATCCTACCGCCAAGAAGGAAGCAGTAGGAAAATCAAAACATACTATGAGAAAACTGGGTCGAAGATATACCCAACACGCTTCTGCATGCAACAGCTATTTACGGAACGGCGTTGTTTTGGCAGAAAGCGGCGCTTCTCCTTCAAAAATAGTAAATCCGTACTATTACTGGTGAAACAAAGCCGCAATACTCTTGTGTTCTACGGTATTTCTGATTGCCCGTGCGAACAATTGAGCAGTTGATAATACTTTAATCTTTGGCGAGGACTGACGAAGTGGAATGGTATCGCAAACAATCAACTCCGAAAGTTTGGAGTTTTCAACGTTCTCATACGCTTTGCCAGACAATACGGGATGCGTACAAATGGCTTTCACGGACTTTGCGCCTTTTTCAATCAACGCATCAGCAGCTTTGCATAAAGTGCCGGCGGTGTCCACCAGGTCGTCCACCAGAATGACATCGGCGCCTTTTACATCACCGATGACGGTCATGGCGGCTACTTCATTCGCCTTTGTACGGTATTTATCGCAAATTACCAATTCGCAACCAAAGTGCTTGGCATAAATACGCGCTCTTTTAACACCACCTACATCCGGACTGGCGAAGATGGTATTAGAGAGGTCGCCATTTTCTAAATAGGGGATATAGATTGCCTCCGATTTCAGGTGATCGACAGGTATATCGAAAAATCCCTGTACCTGATCTGCATGCAAATCCATGGTCATGATCCGGTCGGCGCCTGCAGCGGTTATTAAATTGGCTACAAGTTTAGCACTGATCGGTACGCGTGGTTTGTCTTTGCGATCTTGCCGGGCATATCCAAAATAAGGAACTACTGCTGTAATGTAACCGGCAGATGCCCGTTTAGCTGTATCAATCCATAACAACAACTCGATCAGGTTGTCGTGCGGTTGACAGGTACTTTGGATAAAAAAAGTGTAGGAGCCACGTACGCTTTCATTGATGATCGTTTGCATTTCGCCATCACTGAACCGGGCGAGGCTTGAGTCGCTAAGCGGACTGTCGTAAAATTTAGCGATGGCGCCGGAAAGTTCTTTGGACGCCGTGCAGGAGAAAAGTTTGACTTCTGGCACAGGAAAAAATTTGGTGAACAAGTTAAAAACCGAATTGAAAGGCAGGCGATGCAAAGGTAAAAAAGCTTTGGAACTGTCATTCAATTCATCCTGCTTTTGATCTTGTCTATTTCTGACAATTGGCGCGGGGTGTTCCTCAAAAAATGTTCATTGGCGTTATCTTTGGCCGCTTTTAACTGCCTCAGTTTCATTTTCAAACTTTTTCCGGGTTATGAATTTTAATAGTTATTCAAGGGTGACAGCCGTCGTTTGGTTTGTATCATTGGCCATTGGTCATGCACAGGAAAACCGCATTGCAAGGGAACAAGCATTGCGTTTTCTTCAAAAAGAACACACCCAATTCAACTTGTCGCTGCAGGATGTGAGTGATACACGCATTACAGATGCCTATGAAAGCGAGCAACATCATATCACTCACGTCTGGATTCAACAACAGTTTGTGGGTATTCCGGTCCTTAATGCGATGATCGGGTTGCACGTGGATACGGAGGGCAAGATTTATCACCTTGGGCACCGTTTTGTTCCCGAATTGGCAAGGCGGGTTAATACAACCTTGCCATCATTGAGCGCACCTAAAGCCTTGCAAATTGTGGCGGCATATCTTGGATTGGGGTCAAGCTTTGAACCGGAGTTAAAATCAAAAGACAACGAAAAGAACTGGCTTTTTGAAGGCAATAGCCTGTCCCGAAAAGATATTCCGGTAAGCGCTGTGTATGTGGATATGCTTGATGATGGGGTGCGTCTGGGTTGGAAAGTAGTGGTGGATCAGGTAGGATCTGCTGATTGGTGGACGATCTGCGTAGATGCTCAAACCGGCCAGATATTGAAACAATTCAACCACACCGTGTATTGCAAGATTGATCACCTTGGACACCACGATTATGGCTCTTGTGAAGATCATCTTTACGCTGAATCAGCTGAATTGCCGGCTATTCCAGTTTTGGCAGATGAACAATACCGGGTCTTTGAATTTCCTGTCGAATCACCCAGCCATGGAAACCGTACCTTGGCAACTAACCCTGCCGATCTGCTTGCTTCTCCGTTCGGTTGGCTTGATACCAATGGCGTGGCAGGTCATGAATTTACCTATACCCGAGGAAACAACGTTTGGGCGTTTGAAGACAGAATGGATGATGATACGCCAAGCGAAGCGGAATCTGCTTCCGGAGGGGCTAATTTGCTTTTTGATTTTCCGTTTAGCCTTACTTCCACACCTTCGGAAAACCGAAATGCTGCCATCGCGAATTTGTTCTATTCGACCAATAAAATGCACGATTTTACCTATCGTTTCGGGTTTAATGAAGCAGCCGGAAACTTCCAGGTAAATAATTACGGAAACCCGGGGCAACATAAAGATCCGGTGTTAGCACAAGCTTTAGATGGCAGCGAATTAGCTGAACCTACTTTGAATAATGCCAATTTTGCCACCCCTCCGGATGGCACCAGCGGTAGAATGCAAATGTATCTTTGGAATAATACTGGAGGAGGGATTGTCAAAGTGAATGCACCGGGAAGTGTAGCCGGAACCTATTTCGGTGGGCAAGACACCTGGGGAGGAGCTGTGACGAACGTGCCGCTTACTGCCGAAACTGTGTTTGTAAATGATGGATTAGGTGAACCGGTCGGCTGTTTTGGCCCCCCGGTCAATAACGTAACTGGAAAAATAGTGATGGTAGATCGTGGCTCCTGCGATTTTAGTGAAAAAGCATACTGGGTACAACAAGGCGGCGGTGTGGCTTGTATAATTTGCGACCATGAAAGCCCTCCATTGAATGGTTTTTTGGCCGGCGATTATGCCAATGAGGTGACTATTCCCGCTTTGTGGATTAAAAAAGACGTTTGCGATTTACTTCGTCAGGTAGCCGGACAGGGATTGAATATCAGCCTGGTTCAACCTACGGTTGCAGGCCCAACATTCGTCGATGGGGATTTTGACAACGGGATTATTGCGCATGAATTTGCTCATGGGGTATCCAATCGTCTGACTGGAGGTCCGGCAAATACGGATTGTCTGCAAAACGGCGAACACATGGGAGAAGGCTGGAGCGATTTTTTTATGCTTGCTACATCTGTTAAGCCCGGCGATTCTCCTACCACCAAACGTGGATTCGGTACTTTTGTTTATCGTCAACCCAATGATGGGAATGGCCTGCGCAGATACCCTTATTCCACGGATATGTCCATTAATCCAGTAACCTACAGCACTGTTTCAGTTAATCCGCAATTGCACGCTCGAGGAGAAATTTGGGCGGCTACATTGTGGGATTTGTATTGGGCTATGGTGGAAAAATACGGTTATGACCCTGACCTGAACAATACCAGCAGCGGTAATTTCAGAGCTATTCAGCTTGTCATGGATGGCATGAAAATTCAACCCTGCGCACCAGGGTTTATTGACGGAAGGAATGCCATTATGCTGGCGGACAAGATGTATTACGGCGGGGCCGATACTTGTTTGATTTCTACCGTTTTTGCCCGGCGCGGCATGGGTTATCTGGCTGATCAAAAAAGCAATGAAAATGCGACTGATGGAGTTGAAAACTTTGATCCAATTCCAGTTTGTGTGAAGGAGCTTAAAATCAAAAAAACAACGTCAACGCCAGTTTTGAACCCGGGCGAAACGGCCCAATACCAAATCACCGTGACCAATCACAAGGGTGAAACGCTAACCAATGTGGTGGTTTCCGATGAGCTTCCCAATGGAATGACATTGATTTCAGCCTCCAACGGCGGAACAGCGATAGGCAATGCCGTAGTCTGGAATCTCGGGGCCTTGGCAAATGGACAGGTTCAGGAACTGAGTTACACAGCAGCGACCGCTGAAAATGTTGGCTCTTTGCCATTTTTTTATGATATCATGGATTCGGATGAAAACTGGTATTCCATCACCTATCATCCGGCAAATAATGAGTTTTTTGTGCTTCAGTCCGATCAATATTTTACCGGCACAGGAGCCTGGTTGGCGCCGGAATTATCAAATGCCGAAACCAACTTTTCACTAGAGTCAAATTTGCCCATTACAATCCAGGGCAGCAAACCAATTCTGAGGTTCTGGCACCGGTACGACACTGAACCAAGTGCTGACGCGGGGTTCGTAGAGTTTTTGGATATCAATGATCCGTTTCAGGTTTGGAAACGGGTAACCAACGAAGTCACTTTCCGCAATGGTTATCCGGCTAAAGTTTCATACGGCACAGGTTATCCTTTTGCGTATCCAAACCATTATGGGTTTTCAGGTACTTCAAACGGCTGGGTGCAATCTTATTTCGATATGTCGCAATTCATTGGCCAAACCATCAACCTTCGTTTCCATTTCGGAACTAATGCTTCTTTTGCGCCACCTAATGGCGGATGGATTGTTGATGAAGTGGAATTTATGGATATGTTCAATTACGATACAGAGGCTTGTGTAACCGCCGATGGTAATTTATCGGCCTGCGACCGGGCAGACGAACGGGGCATTGTGATGAACCCATCCATGGTAAACACAGACGAGCCCGTTTTTTCAAACACAGCTTTGCTGGTGATTCCTAACCCTGCAAGCGATTTTTTCTCGGTCAGGTTAAACGAATCGATGCAAGGTGATGTACAGTTGAAATTATTCAGCCCGGATGGTAGGCTTGTTCAAGAGCAACAAGTACAAAGTGCTTATGTAGGGCAACTTGTACAGTTCAACACTTCACAATTACCTAAAGGTGTGTACTTGCTCCATGCTCAAAATTCCAATCAAAAAACGATGGCAAAAGTGGTGGTTAAATAGCTCACTTTTACTCAACCTTCAGAAATTCGAAAGAGGCGCGTTCCGGAAACAGGGATGCGCCTTCGTCGCTTTCTGCAGCTATATAGTATTGTTTGACGATTGTTGCGTCCAATACAACAGAATAAATGCCGTCGCCGGCAGTTTCATCACCGTTTGCGCCATCATCAAGCATAGGCGTTCTGCTGAATGCAAAACTTTTATCCTTGCGATAGAACAACCAGCCTCCTTTAGTTGCATCGGAGAGTTTAGCAGTGAATTTCACTTTTCCATCAGATGAAGCATGTTTAACTTCTGCAATTTTGGGTTGAAGTTTGTTCAGCAAAGGATGAGCGGCTAAATATTCCGCACGTTTAGACATGAGTTGTTTGATGCCTATGACGTTATCAAGACCGGATTTCATAGTTTTGTCCAAACCGTTTTGAAAGTCCGCCAGGCTGTACAATTTGAGCGAATCCTGTTTAACCCAAGGTTCTACGTCCTTCATCATACTTTGAGCCCTGGTCATCATCTGTCCGGTTGACAGCCAATCGGCGGCGATAGTTTTCATGTGAGCCAGGTAAATCTTTCGGTACAAACTGTTTTTTAACAGTTTAGAGATTAAGGGCCTTTTTACGTTATCGAATTCCGCCAATGGTTGATATTGAATCAATTCTTCATCTTTCATCTCCTCAAAGCTGAAATTCCTGCGCCATCCGCCGAAAGACATGTTGAGATCCCAAATGATTGGGTGAGCAACACCGGTCGTATCAAACCACAAATAGTAATTGTGTGAAAGCGAGCCATTGTAACTATCCAGGTTTACCATCACATTGTTTAATGCCAGCATCCAAAGCGTTTGATCGACATCAAGTACTTTTTCAATTTTATCGGGTGTTTTGTTCAGTACTTTGATGAGGTTCAATAATGGTTTCCATGCCAGTTCATGGTCAACCTCGTAAAATGCGTCATAACATCCCGGGGTGTCGTTCAAGTAGGCCAAAGAGGCATTTTCTCCCTTTGGGCAACCGCTTTGACTGCGAACGCGTTTCCAGTTGTCGGGGTCGCATTTAACAATGTTACCTGTTGTGGTTCCAAAGTGTTTTTTGATAAAATTCATATCCACCGACTCCGAATTCACATACACTCCATAAAATTTCCCGTTGAGGTATAATTTCGTAAAGTTGCAGTTTGGAGCCGGCATATATTTTCGAATTACTTCGTATGCCAGGGGTTCCCGAACAAAACTTGGATCCAAAAAGCCATTGGAAAGCTTGATGGTACTGTGCCCATCCTTCAACTTCTGCGTTTTAATTTTGAAGTCGAGTTTGACATTCAACGGCAGTTTTTTGTAGGTATCGTTCCTGGTTCTGAAATAAGAACTATTCCCTTTATAACGAACGCCTACACTGTCGAATTTTTGCCCGTTTACCCAGGCTGAAGCAAAGATTCTTGCTTCAGGATTTACTTTTTTAAGAGAATCCAGTTTTATGTCCCACTGTTTGTAGGGCAGTTCGATGCGCACTTCCTGAACCCCAGCGCCATAAAAATCCTGGGCATGGAGGTGGATGTTGAGTAAGCAGCAAAAAAATACTAAGATCAGGGAGGACAGTTTGTTCATAATTCAGAATGGCACAGAGATTATTTGTTCAGGTCGCTAAGTTTGATTTTATAACCTTCCTTGGTATAAGTAGCCGGAGCAAAACCTACGGTTCCTGCATTTTCAGCGATGATGTAATACTCAAGCTCCGCATCTTTGGTTTTAGCTTCCACCATGGCGGAAAATGCTTTTACTCCGGAAGGCATACCTGCCGTATTTTCCTCGCTCATCGACAACATCATGTAGGGTTCGTTATGTTGAAAACGATAACACAACACCATCCGTTTGGGGAAACGATCTGCTTTTGCGGAAATGTGAAATGCATTTAAAGCCTGGTTTTCAAATTTGCCGCGTCCCATTACTTTAACATCAGAGACAGCGGAAGGCAAGGAGGTCAATTCAGGATGATTTTTGAGATATTTGGCCCTTTTTGCCATTAATTCTACAATTCCTGGAATTTTGCTCCGCTTGCCTACGGTACCTTTCAAACTTTGGGTGAAATCATCAAGGCTGTAGGTTTTGTACTTGTCATCATTAAACGGTACAACGATCATTCCTTGTAATTCTTGTGCACGTTTTTCATATGAGCCGTTTAAAAAGTTCTCTTCATTGATCTGGCGGATGTGTGCCAGGTATATTTTTTTGTAAAACGGATCCTTCAACAGTTGACTAATCAGTGGTTTGTAAGGATTGTCGGAATGCAACAATGGATCAAGCGATTGAAGCCCTTTTAAATCGAGGTCGCTGCCCAGGCCAGTATTTTTGTAGCTGCCAAAAGCCAGGTTTAAATCCCAATGGATGGGCTGAAATTTTCCATTGCCGTCTCGAAAGATGTAATAATTGACGCTGTGGTTGCCGGAATAGCTGTTCAGATTAACCATCACATCATTTAGCGCAAGCATCCACAAGGTTCGGTCTATATCCAGCACTTTCTCAACCTCTTTGGCGCCTTGCGACAGCAATCGTGTAAGTTCTTGCAATTCCGACCATCCACTGGTGGAATTCATTTCGAAATTGTTTTTATAACATTCAATATTATCTTCATGTTCCATCGAACCGAAGATATTCAGCTTGCATCCGGAAGGCGTATTGTCTGATTTGTAATCCACACCGGCTTTAAAAAAGGCGCCTTTCCCCGTACCGTAATTTGCTTCAAGCATCTGTTTTTCAACGCTTTCTACATTGATAAACACACCGATATATTCATCGTTTACATAAAGTTTTGTGTAACAAGCTTTGGAACTGGGCATGTATTTGGCAGCAATTTCATGAAATAGCACTTCACGCACCATACTAGGATCACGGACTGCCGCTGAAAGTTTTAATGCTGCATAACCCTGGTGGTTTTGTTCAGGGTTGGTCATGTTCAATTTAATTAGAAATGGATTCCTTTTCAGGCCGGTTACATAAGACTTATCGCCCCTGAAACGAATTCCAACGCCTTCATATAAAGCGCCATCGATGGTAGCGCTTGCATTCAGCATGCCACCTCCATAAATGCGCATGGAGTCGAGCACGTCCGACCAGTTTTTGCCGGCCACTTTGATACGGATTTCGCCGATGGTTTTATTGTCAAAAAGCGAACGCGTTGCTTTAGCGCCTGATTGTGCGCTTGCAGAAACTGCGAGAAAAGTGAAGAAAAACAGGATCAAATTTTTCATGGTCAAATCTTCAACAAGTGTAAAGAGTGTTTTCAATCTGTTTGAAATTTGGGGCAATGTTACGAAAATTACATCACGACAAAATTGATTTAATGTCGGTTGTTGTAGGCTTCGATCAGTTTTCCGAGTTGCCAAACATCCTCGAATGAATTATATAGCGGAACAGGCGCCAGACGAATTACATTTGGTTCGCGCCAATCAGCAATCACACCATTTTGGTTAAGGTATTCGAATAAATCTTTCCCGCTGGAACCTGTCAATATGGAAAGCTGGCAACCACGAGCCGACGGTTCGGCGGGTGTAATGATCTGGAATTCATGACCGTGAGAACCTGCCGAGGTTAATATGAATTCAAGAAAAGCAGTCAGTTGCATGCTTTTTTTTCTTAAAGCTTCCATACCTGCCTGATCAAATATTTTCAAACTGGCCAAATGTGCAGCACAGGAAAAAATTTGCGCATTGCTCAATTGCCAACCTGGAGCACCCGGCATCGGTTTAAAACCTTTTTTCATCAGGAATCTTTCGGATTCATCATGCCCCCACCAGCCGCCAAATCGCGGGATCTCAGGCGCATTGCCATGTTTTTGGTGTACGAACACTCCGGAAGGCCCTCCCGGGCCGGAGTTGAGGTATTTGTAGCTGCACCACACCGCAAAGTCAACTTGCCAGTCGTGGAGTTGAAGGGGCAGGTTGCCGGCGGTATGCGCCAGGTCGAAGCCGGCAAAGGCGCCAACGGCATGGGCTGCCCGAGTAATGGCTGGTATGTCAAAAAACTGGCCGGTATAATAATTTACGCCGCTGAACATGACGATGGCCACTTGTTCGCCGTGCTGGTGAATTACCTGGATGATATCCTCCGTACGCAGGCAATCCTCTCCGGGGCGGGGCTCAATTTCGATCACTGCATCGTCTGGGTTGAAACCATGCCAGATTGCCTGCGTTTCCATAGCATATTGATCGCTTGGAAAGGCGCCGGCTTCCATTAAGATTTTATACCGCGTTTTTGAAGGGCGGTAAAATGACACCATCATAAGATGCAGGTTGGTGGTCAGGGTGTTCATCACCACCACTTCTTCAGGGGAGGCTCCCACCAACCGGGCACTTGATTCTGCAAGAAACTTATGGTAGTACATCCAGGGCTTGTCACCGCGGAAATGACCCTCCACGCCAAATTCAGCCCATTGATCCAATTCTGCGATCAACGCTTGTCGGACGGCAACAGGTTGCAGGCCAAGCGAGTTGCCACAGAAATACAAGGTATCCTTCCCTTCGTGTTGTGGGAAAATAAATTGTTTCCTGAAATGACAGAGCGGGTCAGCCTGGTCTAAACGACGTGCGTATTCGAGGGAGTTTTCAAAGTCGGTTGTCACAGATGCTTCGATATAGGCTATTTTAATTTGATTTTGGTTGCAACGGATACTTTCTGTTTTTGCTGCTCTTCATTGAACGGTTTAATGGTAATCGTCACCGTATGGGCATCTTCAGATTTTTCACCAAGTTTGTTGTTTACTGATTTTACTTTCCGATCAGGGAAATTATAAACCTGTTTGTAACTCATATCGGTGAAAAACATTTTCATCATATCCATCTGGCCTTCCTCTTCCTCTGAGCCACCATTTTCAGCCAATGCTTTTTTGATTTCAGCGCCCAAATCGCCTACACCCAAACGCTCGAATGATTTTCCATTAAACTTAAAGGTTTCTTCGTTTTTGCTGTCATACTTTTCTTTTCCAACAACCTTCAAGGCGCGGTTAAGTGCATTTACATCTACAAAATCGAAAGAATACCCAAAGTTGAAAGTGGATGTATCATTGATCTCGGTCACATTTGAAATGCCGGGCAAATTTTTTAATGATTCAGCTACCCCACTGAATTCTTTACCCAACCCGCTCATTGGGTTGGAGGCATCTTCTTCGCCATCTGCAGGAGGCGTATAATCACCGCCATCTGATATTTCAGTGGAGTCGCCGCCCATTCCTTCCATGTCTCCCATGCCTTTCATCATTTCCATCATGCCTTTCAATTCACCCATATCAACGGTCATTTTATAGGTGCCGCTTCCGTTGTTTCGAAAGGTGGCTTCTTCAATAATGTGCAGACAGCCGGTGATGGTTGTGGCGCATAAAACTACTGCCGCCATCGTAAGGTTTTTCAACTTGTTCATTGAAAATAAGTAATTTAAAATGTATGAAAAAATTGGTGTTATTTGAGTTTGATCTTCAAGGTAGCTGGAGTTTTTGCCGACTTTGACGTTTGCTCCTGAAATGGTTCAGTAAAGATAGTTACGGTGTGTTTGTCTTTGCTGATTTTCGCCATTGGGTGGTTGCAGTTTTTGACTTTTCTGTCAGGAAAATGGTACACCTGTTTAAGGCTCATGGAGCCCAGCATCATTTTCAAAATGCCTTCCATGCCACTTATTTCGCGGCCTTCTTCGGCTCCTTTTTTTGCAAAAAGCTCCATCAAGGCATCTTGGAAAGAATCACTGCCATAGGTGCGCAAAAATTGTTTTTTAGTTTGTTCAATTTTACTCTCCTCATTCCAGAGTCCCATTGCGAGCTCGGCAGTACCGGTTTTGATTGCTTCTACCATGTGATCCAAATGGTCAAAGTCAAATGCATACCCAAAACGCATTTGAGTACTGTCGAATAAGGATTTAGCATTGGAAATCCCTGGCATGGATGAAATATGCCTGATCGCCCGTTCCATTTTATTGCTATCCGGATCAGAGGCAGAAGGAATTGATTGTTGCGCTGATGAGTCTGCCTCCGGTTTTTTCGGTTGGTTTCTGGCGAATCCCTCCACCATTTTTTTTATTTCACTGCCGTCTATGCTGTATGAATAGGTGCCGCTACCGTCTTTGTTGATGGTAATTTCTTCCACGATGTTGAAACATCCGGACAAAAAACATGCAGTAATGATGAAGCAAAATGCCCCTAAAAAATTTCGCAAATTCATGGTTTGTTGAGGTTTATTCGATAATTAATTCTTTGTCGACCGTTTTCCCCTCATATTCAAAAGAGAATACATAGGCGCCTTTTCTCAAATAGGTTTTTCCGGTATCGGCTTTTTCCAATTCCAAGGGCTTTTTTGCATCTTTTTGAGCACTTTGCAGTTTTTCTTTGTATGACTTTAAAGAAGAATCTTGCACTGAAAGGTCAAAATCAAAATGGTTTAATCCTTGAACGCAATTTTGGGCGCCAACGTTTAAAATGATGCCACTTTCTTTGTGTTTAAGTGTCCAATTTATTTTTCCAGCTTTGTTAGCATAATACCAAACCGGACAGGCTGGATCTTTTGCAACTTCGTAGGCCGGTTTTTTGCCCCAACCTCTGTTGAATCTTTTTTTAGGAAGGTCAAATACTTGAATCGAAGACCCCATGAACTCGTTATTCATTTGCTGGAGATGGTCAATATTCAACTTGAACATGGACCTCCCATGCGTGCCAATGATCAGTTCTTTTGCCTTATTCTGAACAGCAAGATCGTGTACGGGAACGTCCGGGAACTTGGAATTCAAGGTATGAAAGGTATTGCCCCGATCCAGAGAAATGTAGAGATGGTGGTCAGTGCCAACATACAGCAGGTTCTCATTTACAGGATCTTCCTTTACTACATTGATAGGTTCTGCAGGCAAATTTGCACCCAGTGATTTCCATGTTTGACCGTAATCTTCCGACACATACAAGTATGCAGTGAAGTCATCCCAGCGATAACCGTTGAGACTTGCATACACACGTGCGCGCTGGTGCGCGGATGCTTGCACACGCGACACCCACAGGTTTTGGGGTAATTGCTCAGAGATACGACTCCATGTTTCTCCGCCATCACGTGTAACGTAGATCAGGCCGTCGTCGGAACCCGTGTAGAGTAGCCCGAATTTCAATGGACTTTCATCGATGGATGTCAGTGTGCCGTATGGAACATTGCCGGGTTTTCCACCTTGTGTGAGGTCGGAAGAAATGGCTTCCCAGTCATTGCCCTGGTTAAAAGAGCGGTACAGTTTGTTGGAGCCGATATACAATACATCCTGCTGGTGGCGGCTGAGGTGGATGGGCGTTTGCCAGTTAAATCGGAGAGGTCTTTCTCCCAATTCATGTTCCGGGCTGATTTTAGCAGGGCGACCACCGGATTTTTTCATCCTGAAATAATTTCCGAATTGAAAACCTGTGTACACGGTTTCGTTATCGCGATAGTCAACTTGTATTTGCATGCCATCGCCACCCATCAACTCTTTGTAGGGATATTCTCCTGTTTGGTGCCAGGCGTCGGAACTGGCATAATCAGATGGGCCCACCCAGACGCCATTATCCTGAGCCCCTCCGTACACCTGATACGGTTGAGCATCATCTGTTGTCACAGCATAAAATTGTCCAACGGGTGGGTTGTTGCATTTCAACCAGGAAGCGCCATTGTCCCAGGAGATATTCAATCCGCCGTCATTTCCGTTTACCAGGTGGCCGGGTTTAGCCGGATTCAGCCAAAGGGCATGATGGTCGACGTGGACATTATCACCGTTAATATTCTTCCAGGTTTTTCCGCCGTCGTCAGACCTGATGATGTAAAACCCGATGACATACACTTGATCCGCATCATTGGGCATGCAACGCACATTGGCAAAGTAATAGCCATAGGTAAAAAACATCTGCTCCAGAGCTCCTTCATGTGTCTTTTTCCATGATTTGCCACCATCATCGCTGCGATACAATTCAGCCCCGATATAATTGGTTTCAAAAAGCTGCTGATTGGCATCTTCGAGGTATTCAACCAGTGCTACAGGCTTGAGTTTATCTTTTTCAACCAGGCCTTTAACTTTTTTCGCAGTGTATTTTTCTGGGAAACCATTGCTCTTCAGGTAATCATCAATTTTTTCATCAGCCAATTTCAAAAAATCCTGCTTGGAGATGCTCCGGAGTTGGTCCTTAGTGAGGGTTTCCTCTTTGGTTTCTTCTTTTTTACTGGTGAGGTTTTGATTGTCGACACAAGCGTACAGCACCGTTTTTCCATTTTTCAAACCAGCGGAAAGGCCAATCCTGCCTGTATTGGGGCCAATAGGAAATCCATTGACAATCGAAGTCCAGTTGTTGCCTCCGTCGGTGCTTTTCCAGATGCCGGATCCTTTGCCGGCGCCGGAAAAATTCCAGGCTCTGCGGCTTCTCTCCCAGGTTGCGGCGTAAAGCGTATTTGGGTCATTAGGATCCGACACAAGATCGATAGCGCCGCTGTTGTCATTTACAAACAGGGTGCGGTTCCATGTCAACCCTCCGTCGGTGGTTTTGTACACGCCCCGTTCAGGGTTAGGTGAATACAAATGGCCGAGCACAGCAACCCATAAAGTGTTCGGATCGGTAGGATGTAATACGATTCTACCGATGTGGTGGCTTTCCGGCAGGCCCCGATGTTCCCAGGTTTTTCCGCCGTCGGCACTTCTGTAAATTCCAGTGCCGGCATAGGAGGAGCGACTGCTGTTTGATTCGCCGGTGCCGACCCAAATTACTCGGTTTTTCCAGTCGACAGCAATATCGCCGATGGTCATGCTGGCTTCGTGGTCGAATACCGGGTTAAACCTCAGTCCATTGTTTGTTGTATGCCAAAGCCCTCCGGATGCATATGCCACGTACATTTCGGTGGCATCGGCAGGATTTACATCCAGATCGGTTACCCTGCATGAAAAGATACTTGGGCCTATGTTGTCGGCTTCCAAGTTATCTAACAAGGATTGATCTTTCAGGGTCTTTCTAAGTTCGTGTCCTTTCAACCTGACATCGGCTGAGGTAGGTATCGGTTGGCAAAACAATGTTTGTCCTTGCCCCCAAATGAGGAAGGTTAAAAGAAAAGCCTGGTAAAACCGTGAATACATACAAGAATTTTGGGGGCAAGATAAGGAATTAATACCCTCCCCAATTCCGTTCGCCTTTTTTATAGTCGACGGTGGTGTATTTGCCTGGGTATTCCAGGAACCGCAATGCTTGAGTCGCTCCAATTTCTGACGTGAAATACCCCCAAAGCACGAGGTCTTTGATTACCCTGAAGTAATGACTTGGCTCCTCTGTTTTTTTGCTTTTCTGAAAAGCCTTTTGTTCGGAATCAAGTTCCAGCAGATAATCCATCCGGAGTTTTGAGTTGCATTTCAGGAAAGCTTTACCGTGGCGTTTTTTACTGCCGTCGTCTAATTTGGCCAATCCCTCCATGAACCTGGATTGATCGACTGGTTCATAACAATCACTGACGATAACAGCCATAAATTGCCCAACTTTTGCAGCTTTGGCGCCTGGAGTGTCTGTGGTGGGGATGATTGCCTCTGCAATCTCACTCAACACTTTGATCTGTTGTTTGGTAAACAGGCCGATACCTTTTGCCGGAATATCATCGGCTTCCATCGCATCCCAACTGATATTTTTTGCCAACAAACTATCTGCTCCAAGGAGGGTTCCGCCGATCAGGAGCGATGTGCGCTGGAGAAGTTCTCTTCTATGCATGAGTTTTAAATTTTGAGATTAGAGATCCCCTTTTTTCAGGGCTTCAACGGCAAAGTCGGCAGCGCGGGCTGTAAGTGCCATGTAGGTTAAAGATGGATTTTGGCAAGCAGCCGAGGCCATGCAGGACCCGTCGGTGACAAATACATTTTTGACGTCGTGCATTTGGTTCCATTTGTTCAAAACCGACGTTTTGGGGTCTTTACCCATGCGGGCTGTTCCCATTTCGTGAATCGCCATGCCAGGATAGGAAACCCCATCCCAGGTTTTTACATTTTTAACACCTGAGGCTTCAAGCATTTCGGCTGCATCGTTGATCATGTCTATCCTCATTTTCTTTTCGTTTTCTTTCAACTCACAATCAATTGATAATACATACTGGCCCCATTTGTCTTTTTTGTTTTTATCCAGAGTGACACGGTTGTCCTGGTATGGCAGCATTTCTCCGAATCCGGTCATGCCAATGTTCCATTTTCCTGGTTCTTGCAGGAATTCCTTGAGTTCAGCGCCAAGCGATAATTCAGCCACTTCACGCTGCCAGCCTTGCCGGCTTGCGCCACCTTGATAGCCGAATCCGCGCAGGTATTCACGTTTGTCGCCAAAGAAGTTACGGAATCGCGGGATGTAGAATCCATTTGCCCGTCGACCGTAAGGGATTTTATCTTCAAAACCTTCTACCTCACCATTTGCGCCGCAACGGAAGTGATGATCCATCAGGTTGCGTCCTAATTGACCGCTGGTGTTACCCAATCCATCCGGCAAACTGCCCGATTCGATGGAGTTGAGCAAAATAAAGGTGGAGGCTAGGGTAGAGGCGCACAGGAATACAATTTTAGCTTCGTATTCGATGGTTTGATTGGTTTCGGCATCAATGATTCGCACCCCTTTTGCGCGCTTTTTATCCTTATCATACACAACTTCAGTTACGATGGAAAACGGACGCAGGGTCAGGTTTCCGGTGGCTACGGCTGCCGGCAGGGTAGCGGACTGCGTGCTGAAATAGGCTCCGAATTGACACCCCCGGCTGCAAAGGTTCCGGTATTGACAGGAACCCCTTCCATTGTGAGGCACTGTCAGATTGGCCACCCGACCAATGATCATCCTTCGGTGTTCGTATTTGGCTTTAATTCGGGCTGCTACGTCTTTTTCAACGATATTTAATTCCATGGGAGGCAAAAACTTGCCATCGGGCAGTTGTGGCAAACTTTCCAAGGAACCGGAAATACCTGCGAATTGTTCTACATAGTCATACCAGGGCGCTAAATCCTCATATCGAATAGGCCAATCTACTCCGTGGCCATCCTGGAGGTTGCTTTCAAAATCCCAAGGGCTCCATCGGTAACTTTGACGTCCCCACATTAAGGATTTGCCCCCGACATGGAAACCCCGGTACCAGTCGAAACGTTTTACCTCGGTGTAAGGGCAATCCAAATCATCGACCCAAAAATCCGGGGTGAATTCATTGTATGGATAGTCGCGTTTTTGAACCGGATGTCTTTCTTTCATTGGATTGGTTAGTCGCCCACGGTGTGGAAATTCCCAAACCCGTTTGGTTGCGGCAGGGTAATCGGTGACGTGTTTGACATCACGACCACGTTCCAGCATCAACACTTTTAATCCTTTTTCAGTCAATTCCTTGGCGGCCCAACCTCCTGAAATGCCGGAGCCGACCACAATTGCATCGTATTTTTCTGCCATGTTATTGGTATAGTTGAAATTTCAGAATTGTTCAAAAATCAGACATCGCATAAGTCGATGGCGGCGGAAAGTGAGCCCAATGGGTTTTTCGCCAATGGTATAAATTCTTGTGCAACATATCCCTGGTACCCCGTTTCGACGATTGCGCGCATGATGGCGGGATAGTTTAATTCCTGTGTTTCATCGATTTCGTTGCGCCCTGGTACCCCTGCCGTATGATAATGACCGAACCATTGATGGTGGTCTCGAATCGTATGAATTATATCGCCTTCACTGATTTGCATATGGTAAATGTCGTAGAGAATTTTAAAGTTCGGCGAGTCAAGTCGTTTACACAATTCAATGGTCCAGGGCGTGTTGTCGGCCATGTAGTCTTTGTGGTCTACCTTTGAATTAAATACCTCACTTTGAAGTACCACACCATTTTTTTCTGCCAAACCCAGGATTTTCTTCAGACCATCCACACAGTTTTTTAGCC
>JAEUUR010000410.1 GCA_016787465.1 Saprospiraceae bacterium
AGTCGATAAGGGGCAGCGCCCCGAAATATTTGTAGCCCAATGTGACCAGGTTTCATTAGAGGTGCAGCGCACCGAAATATATTACGGTGCGCTGCACCTCCAACCAATTGATCGCGATTAAATCTACAAATATTTCGCCGCGCTGCGGCTAATATCCACCGCAGAATTGCTTGTTGAACAATCTGTGGACTCGCAAAATAGAATCGATAAAAATAAATAATATTAGCTATGATTAGTAAAAAGTGCACGATATTTGCAGGCAAATAATCAATTAAATGCATTAGTGCATTTTAAACCGTATATATTGCAATTAAATCGTTTCCCTCACATGAAAAATTTTAAACTCGCCAAATCTTTCCTTGCTTTGATGATCGTTGGAGGTATGCTGTTTATGCATGCTTGTAGCGATGTTAAAGTGGAGGTTGAAGCCCCAGCCAATGCCCACAAATACGACAAGACTGTTTTCCTGGACTGGAACAACGCTTTTCTGCAAATTGAGCGTTATGCGCCGGGTTACCGCCCAGGGCCTGCGCCGCGCGCCCTGGCTTACTTAGGCTTGTCAGCCTACGAAGCGGTAATTTCTGCCATTCCTGAAAACAATTCATTGGCTTCCCTTTACTCAGGACTTGAAATTCCAAAAGCAGATCCCAATCTTGAATACCACTGGCCGGCTGTTGTGAATGCGTCCTACGAATACCTGATGGAGCGCTTTTTCTACCACATGGAAAATACCCACCCCGGTGAATTTGGTTTGATCCAACAGACATACAACAGGCTTCACAATCAATATGCTTCTGAGACCTCCGACGAAGTACTTGCTAGATCTGAAGAATTCGGCAAATCTGTTGCAGCAGCCGTTTATGCATGGGAATCGCTTGACACGCCTGGCCACAATGCCTTTTTGAATGCGCTTCCGGTTTCTTACAACCCGCCTTCAGGCGTCGGCAAATGGCAGCCAACATTCCCGGATTACGGCAAGGCTATGTTCCCTTACTGGGGCGAGGTTCGCCGATTTGCGATGAAAGATGCTGATATCGTTGCCCGCCCTCCGATCCCTTACAGTGAAAACGAAAATTCTCTGTACTATACGCAAGGCCTCGAAGTATACAACACGGTTCAAAATATCAAAGCTAATGGCCCTGGCGGATATGAAGGCCGTTGGATGGGCGAATTCTGGAGCGATGACATGGTGGATGTAACCTTCTCCCCCCCATCACGTTTGATCGCTATCCTGAACCAGGTAGTAGACAAAGAAAATCTTGACCTGGCTGAATGCGCCGAAGCATATGCCAAAATGGGCATGGCTATCAGCGATAACGGCGTAGCAATCTGGCATTCAAAATATTACTACAATATCGAACGTCCGGTTGATTTTATCCGCCGTGTGATGCCGGCTCAATATCCGGATGCCGCAAACTGGTCGTCTATTCTGAACCACCCGTATGGTGGCCCGCAAGGTTTCACACCATCGTTCCCGGCATATCCTTCCGGTCACTCTGGTTTCGGCGGCGCAGGCGCAAAAATTTTGTCTGCATTGTTTGAATTTACACCAGAGCACCCGGGTACTTATACGTTCACCGATCTTTGCCACATCAACCGCACAGAATTTATCGGTACGCCACGCACCTTCGCGTCTTTCCGCGACTTAGGCGCTGAAGATGCCTACTCTCGCATTCCGCTCGGCGTTCACTGGCGCATGGACTGCGACGAAGGTTTGCGTATGGGTGAATTGGCTGCTCAGCGCGTGCTTGAATTGCCCTGGAAGAAATAATTGATTGTATTCAAAGGATACTCATCCCGAATTTTGGTTTTAAACCGAGATTCGGGATTTTTTTTGCCTGCAGATTTCCAGAATTTTTATGGCGCTGTTTTTTTTACAAGGAGTTACAAGAGGGGCAGGAGTGTATGGAGATACTTTTCAACCTCCATGTGAAAACACAAAATTTCACAGCCGTTTCAGGTTTTAACAGCACCGTTTTCGATTTCAAAAAGTTTGAAATTGCCGGTGAACGAAGAAACCACCTGTTCGATACGACTTCGTTGGGTGTCTGTTATAAAAACCTGGCCGAAATCACGTTTCAATAATAGTGCTACCAGGCTCCGCACACGGTGTTCATCCAGCTTATCAAAAATATCATCGAGTAACAGGATCGGCGCAACACCTTTTTCTTTTCTCAGTGCATCATATTGTGCCAAACGCAGGGCCAGCAAGTAAGACTTTAGCTGGCCCTGTGAGGCAAATTTTTTCAAAGGCAGGCCATCCATGAACAACAACAAGTCATCGCGATGCGTACCGGAAGTCGTTCGTTGGAGCAGTCGGTCTTTCTCCAGGTTTTCAGCTAGCAATACATCCAGCGCGCCCGATTCAAGATCAGATCGATAACTCAAATCCACCGTTTCGTTCCCACCCGAAATTTGTGCATAATACTCGGAGAAATACGGTTTAAAATCCACAACGAACCGGCTGCGGCTGCCATGAAGAAGCTCAGCCGGCGTTTTCATTTGCCGGTCGATACTTTCCAGAAGCACTTCATCGAAGCGTCTTTGTTCGGCAAATGTTTTTAGTAGTGCATTGCGTTGTTTTAGCAATGCATTGTAAATCAAGAGATTTTGAAGGTATTCGCTTGAAATTTGGGAGAGCGATTGATCCATAAACCGCCGCCTTTCTTCGCTGCCTTCCTGCACCAGGGTCACATCGTCGGGCGTGATGGCAACCAAGGGTATGCGCCCGATGTGATCCGACAAGCGTTCCAATGGTTTGCCGTTCGTTTCGAACTGCTTGGTTTGCCCGCCCTGAAACTTTGCTACAATTTTGGTTTTTTCCTTTCCCGACACAAACTGCCCTTCGGCCCTGTAGAATGATTCGCCATGCCGGATCAGTTGCTTGTCGTTTAATCCGGACTGGCTTTTACACAAGCACAATAAATGCACGGCATCCAGCACGTTGGTTTTACCCATACCGTTCAAACCCGTCAGGCAATTCAATTTTTCCGAAAAGTCGAATCGCTGACTTTCGTAATTTTTGAAATTGCCCAATTTTAAGTATGCTAAATGCATGAACAGCCTCTTATTCTCCGATCAAATACCGGATCAACATCAGCCGGATATCGTTTCTTTTATCGTTTTTATCCTTGGAATCTGGTTTAATGATGGTTGGGATATCAGGGTTGGTGCTTTTTCCGTTGGCATCGAGGTTTGCTTTTAAAAAAGCCATATTGGTTTCATTGCCTGTGAGCAAAAATTCAGGCAGCGAAATTTTATACAACTGGTTGTCATTCAAAACATTACCAGCGACCAGCCATTTCCCTGCAGTATCGTCACGGCGTATGTTATGAAGTTGTAGATAACCGCCATTTCCTTTGTTCGACGCCCCGGCATCCAGCGTCTTTTTAAGCAGGCTTCCTTTGATTTCAATTTCATTCATGGCGCCGCCAAAGGGCAAAATGCGTACGATATCCAGCTCAGTCAATTTGCCGGTCAGGATGTCATCTACACGGATAGATCCACTGTTCAAAATTACCCCGTCGGGTTTATTTCTGGAAAAAACCATCATGGCCTCATTCACCATTTGTCCGATTCTGGTTTGTTGGTGCCGCACCACGCTTTCACGGCAATCCAGGGGTTGCTCCAGACTTGCAACTACATTATTTGGATTGATTCCTGCTGCCACCAAGGCATCCACCTTAATTTTTTCCCATTTGGCAACGATGGCAGCTGTGGCGGGCTCGTCAGCGATTTTTTCATTAATTTGTTTCAGCTCAGATTTGACCGTGCATTTTTTGAGCTTTTTGTCGTACCGAAGTGTGTGCACATATACTGTTTTTGCATTGGCATCTGCTTTTGCAACAACCGATGGGCCCACTTTGTGCATCATATTATCATGGTCGTGACCACCCATGATGAGCGGAATTTGCGGGAACATGCCGGCCAGTTTTTTGTCGTCGACCACATTCAAGTGCGTCAAGCCGACAATGACATCAGTTTTGGGTGTCAGTTCGCTGATACTTTTTTGAGCAGATTGAACCCAATCGCTGTAAACTGCCCAAGGTTTTTTTCCATTGTCCACCAGCACGCCGAAAATGCCCAGGTTGAGGGTAGTTCCATCTGCATCCTTAAAAGTGAGTACTTGGTTATCCGGACAAATTTCTGTGCCGCCGCCTGGTTTATTTTTGAAAAACTGCTGCATGAAGGAAGAAGCGCTCTGGTTGGCTACCGGCGGTTTTAAACGAACATTTCCAGTCAGCCAGGTAAATGTGGACTCATCCAGACGAGCCTGCAAATCAGTTAGGTCGTCGTAATCAAATTCGTGGTTGCCAAAAACCACCATATTCAGACCAAGTGTATTGAGTGTTTCAACCATGTGCCTGCCGCGAATCCGTTTGTTTTCGTATTTTAGCGTTCCAGTTACCGACGGACTGATAAAATCGCCGGCAAGGACGGTAAAAGTGTTCGGGTTTTTAGCCAGCAATTCTTTTCTCAAGGTAGCTACGCGTGCCAAACCGCCCCGGTTATCAGAAGGTGATGGACTGATTTCATACACATCGTTCATTTGAAGAAAAACGACTTCAATGATACCGTCGTCGCCCCCGGAGCCGGCGGATACTTTTTTTGTCGTGTCACACGAAAAGAACAAAGCAGCTAAAATCAGCAGGCTAACAAACCGGAATACTTTCATGATCAAAGTTTTTTTGAATGGAATGGAGGAAATGAAGGAATTTAGCGGCTAAGGTAATTCGGGATTTTTGTCATTCCTTTGATTTTGGATTTGCAATTTTTTATCAGTGTCAAGAATGGATCAAGCGTTAAATACTCCAGCTCCTAAAATTTTGTGGCAACCAACAACCGGGTTGACCGAATCCTGCCATTTGAGACGCTATTTGGACTGGCTAAAAGCCAACAGAGGCCTTAGTTTTGATAATTATGAAGCCCTCTGGCATTGGTCGGTCGACCACTTGGAAGCATTCTGGGAAAGCCAATGGGCTTATTTTCAGGTCATAAGTCACCAACCATATCAAAAGGTGTTAAGTGGTACAGAAATGCCCGGTTACCGCTGGTTTGAAGGAGCAACGCTTAATTATGCAGCGCATATTTTTCGGCAAAAAACCGACCTTCGACCTGCAATTTTTTTTCAAAGCGAACGCCATGAATTGACGGAAATCAGTTGGGCGAAACTTGAGTCTGACACAGCTGCATTGGCCGATTTTTTCAAAAAATGTGGGGTACGAAGCGGTGATCGGATTGCCGCTTATTTACCGAACACACCACATGCAATCACTGCCGTTCTGGCCGCCATGTCCATCGGCGCCGTGTGGTCGAGCTGTTCCCCTGATTTTGGCGCAAGCAGCGTTGCCGACCGATTTGCACAGATACAACCCAAGGTTTTGATTACCGTGGACGGATATTCTTACGGTGGAAAATCTTTTAACAAACTGGAGACGGTCCGTGAAATTTGCACCATGCTTCCAACGGTGGAACAAGTGATTCTGATTCCGTTTTTGAACCTGGAAGCAACCCTTGATCACATTGACAAGCCGGTTACCCTTTGGGATCAAGTTGTAAATACCCACCTCAGCACCCAATTGTCCCCAACGCCTGTCGCTTTCGACCACCCGATTTGGGTGTTGTATTCTTCCGGAACAACCGGCGTTCCAAAAGCTATTACCCATTCACATGGCGGGAATTTGCTTGAGCACCTCAAATATTTGCATTTGCACAATGATATCCATCCGGGTGAACGTTTTTTTTGGTACTCCACTACCGGTTGGATGATGTGGAACTTTACGCTCGCGGCTTTATTGGCCGGCTCCACAATTGTGTTGTACGACGGTAGCCCCGCTTATCCAGGGATGGATGTGCTTTGGCAGTTGGCCGAACGTGCAAAAATCACGCATTTTGGCACCAGTGCACCGTTTATTGTGAGTTGTATGAAAGCGGGCATTTCACCCGGCAAACAATTCAATCTCAACCATTTGCGCAGCATTGGTTCAACAGGCTCGCCATTGCCGCCGGAGGCATTTGCTTATGTGTATGAACATATCAAACCAGATGTATGGTTGTCGAGTATGGCCGGCGGCACCGATGTATGTACGGCCTGGGTGGGCGGCAACCCTTTGTATCCTGTTTATCAAGGCGAAATACAATGCCGTTGTTTGGGTTGCGCGATGGAAAGCTGGGATGAAAATGGCGCCCCGGTTGCTACCGGCGAGGTGGGCGAAATGGTGGTGACGAAACCCATGCCGTCCATGCCGGTATATTTTTGGAACGACCCCGACGGTAGCAAATACCGCAGCTCTTATTTTGAACACTTCCCGGGAGTGTGGCGCCACGGCGATTGGCTGAAAATTACCGAACGAAACAGCCTCGTCATTTTAGGCCGCTCTGACGCTACCCTCAACCGGCAGGGCGTACGCATCGGCACCGCAGAAATATACCGTGCTATCGATCAAATTCCGGAGATCAAAGACTCATTAATCATTAACCTTGAGTATGAGGACGGTACCGATTGGATGCCGTTATTTGTGCTGCTCAATCCAGGCAACAAACTGGACGACGCATTGGTTTCAAAAATAAAAAACACCTTGCGCAGCACCTACAGCCCACGCCATGTGCCTGATGCAGTCATGGAAGTGCCCGATATTCCTTATACTATTTCAGGAAAAAAGATGGAAACTCCCGTGAAAAAAGTGCTGCAAAAAAAGCCGCTCGAAAAAGCTTTCAACCGCGATTCTATGCGAAACCCCGAATCAATGGCCTATTTCATTGATTTGGCAAACCAATCCTCTTCTTTAAAATCTCTTTAACCACAGGATATGAACAAATTTCTATTGTTTTTTCTGCTGCCTTCCATGTTGTTTGCCCAAACCAACCTGAAACGGCAGGCGGCTAAAATGGCGGATCAACTGGAGCCCCGCATTATCGAATGGCGGCGCGACTTTCATCAACATCCGGAACTTTCTAACCGCGAATTCAGAACCGCCGAAAAGGTAGCCGCACACTTGCGCGCTTTGGGGATGGAAGTTCGGACAGGAATTGCCAAAACCGGTGTAGTAGGTATTTTAAAAGGTGCAAAACCCGGCCCGGTGATCGGGTTGCGTGCGGATATGGATGCTCTTCCGGTGCAGGAACGGGTTGATTTACCCTTTAAATCCGTTCAAAAATCTAAATACAATGGTGAAGAAGTAAGCGTTATGCACGCTTGTGGACATGATACGCACGTAGCCATTATGATGGGGGTAGCAGAAGTACTTACTTCCATGAAAAACCAATTGTCGGGTACCATCGTATTTGTTTTTCAACCGGCGGAAGAAGGCCCGCCCGCAGATGAAGAAGGCGGCGCTCCGTTGATGATCAAAGAAGGTTTGCTCGACAACCCGAAAATGGATGTCATGTTTGGGTTACACATCAGCGCACAAACTGAAGTAGGAAAAATTACCTACCGCTCCGGAGGCGCTATGGCGGCATCCGATTGGTTTTACATTACAGTGCATGGCCGTCAGGCACATGGCTCAGCTCCCTGGACCGGCGTTGATCCGATTGTGATTTCTGCGGAGATCATACAGGGTCTGCAAACCATTGTCAGCAGGCAGGTCGATCTCACAGAACATCCGGCAGTGGTTACCGTTGGTAAAATCGAGAGCGGCGTTCGTGCCAACATTATTCCCGAAATCGCGGAAATGGTGGGTACCATCCGTACGCTCGACACGTCGATGCAGCGGCTCATCCATCAGAAACTGGATCTTACCGCGCGAAAAATTGCTGAAAGCGCCGGTGCTACCGCTGAAGTGCGTATTGAAAATAAAACGCCGGTTACATTCAACGACCCGATGCTGACTGCCTGGGCGCTGCCTTCCTTGCGAGAAGCTGCGGGCGACCGGAATGTAATAGAACACAAACCACGAACAGGCGCCGAAGACTTCGGCTTTTTCGCGCAAAAAATTCCCTGCTTTTACTTTTTTCTGGGCGGCATGCCTGTTGGAAAAAACCCTGCTGAAACAGGTGGACACCACACCCCGGATTTCTACATCGATGAAAGCGGCCTGACCCTCGGCGTCAAAGCATTTTGTAACCTGGTGATCGATTACATGCAAAAATGACAAATAAAGAAATTGCCTACGCGTTTGACGACCTCGCCAACCTGATGGAATTGCACGGCGAAGATGAATTCCGCATACGTTCCTATCGCAATGCTTATATCACATTGCGCAAACTTGACACGCCGTTGACCGAACTCGACGACGATGCGATCAAAGCCATCAAAGGTGTTGGCAACGCCATTGCCGGAAAAATCCGCGAACTACTCGACAACGGCAAAATGGCCAACCTTGAAAAGTACAAGGAAAAAACGCCTGCCGGCATACAAGAGATGCTCGAATTGAACGGGTTTGGACCCAAAAAAGTGCGGCAGGTATGGTTGGAAATGGGCATCGAAACGGTCGGCGAACTTTGGTATGCCTGTAATGAAAACCGACTGGTTGAATACAAAGGATTTGGGCTAAAAACCCAGGAAGACCTGCTGAAAAAACTGGATTATTTTCAAAAAAGTCGTGGCAAACTGCATATGGATGCCGCAGAAGAAGTGTGCGACCAGGTGTGTGCCATCATCACTGAAAAAATGCTCGGCGCTTATGTTTCTCCCGTTGGAGAAGTGCGCAGGAAATGTCCTGTGGTAGAAAAAATTGAAATTTTGGTGGGTTACAACGGTGAATTAAGCGCCGTTTTTGATACGGAAAAACTCATCCTGAATGAGGCAGAAGGGAAAAAATTCACCGCGAAATACAATGGCGAAACACCGATTACAATCCATCATTGTTTAGCGGAAGAATTTGGATCAAAGTTGTTTCTGTTCACCGGCTCTCCAATGTTCGTTCAGGATTTTGCCTCCCGCTATGCAGGGCAAACATTCACCAACCTGCGCACAGAATTTGATGTATTTGAAAAAGCAGGAACCGCCTATGTCGTTCCAGAACTTCGTGAAACACCACCTCAAGCCACCCTACCCCAACTGATTGAGCAACAAGACCTTAAAGGCGTGCTTCATGTGCACACCACCTGGAGCGACGGCCTTCACTCCCTCAGGCAGATGTGCGAACGCGCGCGCGATCTCGGTTATACATACATTGGCATCACCGATCACAGTCAATCAGCATTTTATGCGAACGGCCTGAAACCCGACCGGGTTAAACAACAATGGGATGAAATTGACGCGCTGAACCTTGAAATGGCCCCGTTTAAAATTATGAAAGGAATCGAAAGCGATATCCTCAACGATGGATCGCTCGATTACGAGGACGCCCTGCTTGAGCAATTTGATTTTATCATAGCCTCCGTGCATTCCAACCTGAAAATGCCCATCGAAAAAGCAACGGAGCGAGTAGTTCGAGCCATTCAACATCCAAAAACAACCATCCTGGGTCACCCTACCGGGCGTTTGTTACTCAGCCGTGAAGGATACCCTTTGGATTGGGATGCCGTATTTGAAGCTTGTCAAAAACATAGTGTCGCTATTGAATTAAATGCGCATCCATACCGCCTCGACATTGATTATACATTGATTCCCAAAGCGCGATCTTATGGTATCCCGATCAGCATCAACCCGGATGCGCACAGCCTGGCAGGACTGGAAGTTGTACGCTTTGGATTAGCCGTGGCCCGCAAAGGCGGATTAACCCCGGAAGGCTGCTTCAATGCCAAATAAACGTTATTTTTGTCACTCATCAATCAATTAAAGTCATGGCTACCCAAAAAAAATCAAAAGACAAAAGTGTGGTGATTGCCAACAATGATGTCGTTTATCTGTGGTGGACCTTTGCCAAAAAAATTGACAATTGCCTGGGCTTTTCCATACACCGGATCATAGATGGCGTGGAGGAGAAAAAAGGGCTTCCTGCCTATGTCGGTTTTGACGTAGAAGCCGACCCGCGCAAGTCGCCACAAACTACCGACGAATGGCCTATCCAAAGTTTTAACTGGAAAGACCTTTACGCTCCGCACAACAAAAAACTGGCCTACCGAATCATACCGATGATGATGGAAAACGGCAATTGGAAAAAGCTCAAACCTAATCTGGAGGCTTCCATCGTAACAGATACCATTTCCAGAACCCAGGATTTTGGCGACATTCAGATCATATTCAACCGTGGACTTCTATCTACCCAAGCATTTTCCAAGGCCAAAATGCCTAAGGCAGATGATATCATGTCGGGAACGCGCGGCATGATTACACAGGTTGGCAATATTTGGCGTAAGCGGTTGAGTGGTCAGATGCTTTTCAATATCAATCGATTTTTTAAACAAAAAGGCAAGTTTCACTGCGCGCTGTATGAGTTAAGCGATCTGGAGTTAACCGGCATCCTGCTTGCCAGTAAGGATGCGGAAATTATATTGTCCGATTCTGAAAGCAACGAAGAATCGCGGCCTGAATTGCACAAGGCCATGGAAGAAGGCAAGTTGAAAGTTTATGACCGCAACATGAAAGCCGGTAGTATTGGCCACAACAAATTTGTAGTGTATGTGGATAAAAAAGGCAATCCCAAATCAGTGCTTACCGGCAGTACCAACTGGACGCCAACAGGCTTGTGCGGCCAAACCAACAACATGGTCATCATTAACAATGAAGCTGTTGCTACCCAATACCTTGCTTATTGGAATGAACTGAAAAAAGACACCAGCCCGGAAGGGAAAGGTTTGCAAGATGCCGTTTTGCGTACCTGGGACAGGGAAAACGGCCAAACTTTTAAAGCCAAACCCACCACAGATGTCAAAGTGTGGTTTTCTCCAAACACCAAAAAAATTTCCAAACCCGCTACCGACAAGTTGACTGAAGCTGACATTCCGGTCGACATGAAGGAAGTGTTCGATTTGATTGCTAAAGCTAAAAAACAGTTGATGTATTTAGTTTTCAACCCAGGAACACCCAGCATTATCGATCATATCCAAGCCGCTGCTAAAACCGCCAAAGCTAAGGGCGCGCCGATCTTTGTTCGCGGCGCCGTTTCAGATGCGACGATCGCCAAAAGTGTTACTACCAATGTCGTTTCCAAAGATGCAACCCTTGCTCCCGACACGTATAAAGTTACAGGCGTTGCTGCCGTGCCCGGAAGTTTTGGTTATTGGGAAAAAGAACTTTTAAAACTGGGCTTTGCCACCATTCACGATAAAGTATTGGTTATCGATCCGTTTGATGCCAAAAACTGTGTGGTGATTACCGGAAGTCACAATCTCGGCCTGAAGGCTTCTTATTCCAATGATGAAAACATGGTGATGATCAAAGGCAATCCGGATATCGCACAGGCATATGCAGCACACGTTCTGGACGTGGTGAATCACTTTAAATGGCGGTACAAACTTCAATCGAAGGTGGCCGGGAAGGATGGTGAAGCGGCCAAAGCTGCGTTGTCTTCCGCCTGGAACGACCTTGCCGAAACAGATCAGTGGATGGACTATTATTACCATGACAACGGCGACCTTGAAAAAGAACAATTGTTGTTCAAATAGCACCTAATTTATTAGGACTCGTACATGAAAAAGTTTATAACATCCATCATATTTGCCGTCGTAACCTATGCTGGGGATGCGGCAACCTGGCTGGTCGGGCCATCACAAATATATCAAAAGCCAAGCCAGGTAGCCACTCTGGTTCAAAATGGCGATACTGTACTGATTGAAGCCGGCACATACCCAGGCGATGTAGCTCGTTGGACGGCCGACAACCTGCTAATCAAAGGCGTCAATGGTTTGGCGCATTTAAAAAGCGGCGGCGCTGTGTATGGAGGGAAAGCCATTTGGGTGATTGTTGGCGATGATGTGACTGTAGAAAACATAGAGTTTTCCGAAGCTAAATGCCCCGATCGAAATGGCGCAGGCATCCGCTCCGAAGGAATAAACCTGACGCTCAGGCATTGTTTTTTTCACCACAATGAAAACGGTATCCTGGCAGGCGACATTGCTAGCGGCGACTTTTTGATTGAATATTGTGAGTTTGCCGCAAATGGATACCCCGATGGGCAGGCGCACAACTTGTACATTAACCATGCAAACAGCGTGACGTTTCGTTTCAATTATTCACATGATGCGCTGGTGGGGCATGAATTCAAAAGCCGTGCTTATACCAACCTGATCTATTGCAATCGGTTCAGCGATGAAAACGGAAGCGCCAGCAGATCGATTGACTTGCCAAACGGCGGACTTTCAATCTTGATTGGCAATATCATTGTACAGGATCCAAATTCTGAAAACAGCAATATCGTTGGGTTTGGCATGGAAGGATTGAGTAATCCAAACTCAGAATTATACCTGGCGTACAATACCCTGGTCAATAATAAACAAACAGGGAGTTTTGTTCAATTCCCGAATGCTACGCCAAAAGTAAAAGCATGGGACAACATTTTTGCCGGACCAGGAACCCGTTTTTCTGGCGCCGCGGCTGTACTGGATACTGCTGCAAATCTTTCCGGTTCAGTGGCAAGTTTCCACTTCGCCGATGCTTTGGGTTATAATTTTCACCTGGAACCGTCAAGCTCCGCCATTGGTGCAGCGCTTGATCCTGGCTTGGCTGGCGCTGTGCCACTGACTCCGCTCCACACCTATTTGCACCCAGCCAATTCCGAAAACAGACTGGATGCAGATGATGTGGGCGCATATCACATCACGAATACAACTGACGCGATTGATGCAACTTTGTACAGTTCGCCTATTGCTTTTCCAAACCCAACAAGCGGCCGATTTGAATTAAAAAATCTGGGAGAAGGTTCAGAAATCTTTATTTTTAATGCATCCGGAAAGGTAGCTGGTAATTTTAAAGGCAATAATTCCATTGACTTATCCCGCTTCCCATCCGGAACCTATCTGATAATTGCCCGGGAAGGCAAAAAAACGGCACAATTGAGGATAGTCAAGTTGTAACGACGTCCGTTGGTCGAAACTGCCGAAAGCTATCTGACTTCTTCAAAAAAATTCCGACCTTAGAGCCTTCATTTCATTTTCACAAAAGTTATTTCATGGCGCGTATAATAATCTTTGTGCTTGCGGGAATTTTATCGCAAACATTAGCCCAAGCCCAAAACCTGAATACCACATACCGCTCAATGCTGTCGTTCCCCAATCAAACCCTTGCCAACATTTGGGGTTATACTTCCAGGTCGGGGCATGAATATGCACTATTAGGCGCCTCCAAAGGTTTGATCATTGTGGATATCACCAATCCGGATGCACCCCAGCAAATCGTACAGATTCCAGGGCCCGACAACCTGTGGAAAGAGATTAAAACTTATTCCAATTATGCCTACATTACCAGTGAAGGCGGTTCTGGCATTCAAGTGGTCAATCTGAAAAACCTACCTTCTCCAAACTTGCAATATCATTATTACAGGGGCGACGGGGCCATCCTGAACCAGTTAAATACGATTCATGCGCTGCACATTGATACTGTAAAAGGATTTTTATATGCCTGGGGCGGCAACCTGTTCGGTGGCGGAGCCAAAATATTTGACCTGAAACCTGACCCCTACAACCCTGTTTATGTTGGCAAGTACGACCAGCTTGGTTACATCCACGACGGATTTGTTGACAATGACACTATGTATGCTTGTCATATTTATGCCGGTTATTTTTCTATGGTTGATATGACCAATAAATCCGCGCCGGTACTCCTTGCAACACAAACCACCCCATTGGCTTTTCCACACAACACCTGGCTTTCCAACGACAGCAAAACCATCATCGCTACGGATGAAAAACCAGGCTCCTACCTGGTATCTTACGATGTCAGCGACCCAACCGATATCGTTGAACTTGACAGAATGCAATACACGCCCGGCTCCGGCAGCGTGGTGCACAATACCTATACCTACAAAAACTGGGCTGTATCCTCCTGGTATACCGATGGATTTAACATCGTGGACATGACGCGTCCGGATAACCTGGTGCAAGTAGCTAATTATGATACATATGGCGGTTCAGGCAGCGGTTACAACGGATGTTGGGGTGTTTATCCATATTTCCCTTCGGGAAACATCATCGCGTCCAACATCAATGGCACAGCTACCGGTTTTGGTGAAATGTGGGTGATTACCCCCACCTATAAGAGGGCGTGTTACCTCGAAGGAAAAATCACGGATGCCATCTCAGGCAATGCCATAAATAATGCAACCATTGAAATCCTGGGCTCCAGCCCGCTGGTACAGGGAACTTCTAAAAA
>JAEUUR010000430.1 GCA_016787465.1 Saprospiraceae bacterium
ATCAGGAGCCTGAAATTGTTTACGATGGAGGTCGAACTGGAGCAATCCTGTTTCGATTGAACCCAACAACAACATGGAATCGGCCAGAGCAATCAAAGCATTGAAGCCTCCGGCAGGTTTCGGACGGTGAATCTGGTAACGCCCTTGATGAAATTCGATCAAACCACAATCTGCAGCGAGCCAAACGCTTCCATCCGCTTGAATATGAATCTGTTGGATCAAAGCAGTGACCGGATTTCCGGGCCGATCGAACCAAACGTTTTTTTGCGTCAGATGTCCGGTTGAATCATAGAAGTATTCGTACAGTCCGGGCGCTGCTCCCCAATAGCAGGATAGCAACCGGATTACATGACCTTGCGCATCGTATTGGACAGCATATTGCGCACCGTCGATGGCATGCACCGGCTCAAGCGGTTGCTGTGAAGTGCGCCGGATATCGAATTTAAAAAGTAATGTGTCTACGTGTACCCACAAAAATCGGTCTTGCTCCAAACAAATAGCCCGGTAGGTTTCATCCACATAGGTTTGGCGGTCGCTTTGGATAAAAAAGTGTTCAAATTTGCCACTTTCCGCCCGATAAACATTGATCGCTTGATCCGTGCTGAACCAAATGTCGCCGTTGGAAGCTTCAAAAAATGGACTTTGAATGTTTCCTCCATGCAGGGTGCCGGAAGCCGGTCCAGGTTTGTAAATTCGGTTGTTACGTCCGTCAAATCGGTTCAAACCGTCGATGGAACTAATCCAAGCGAATGATTTACTTTGGTAGATATATGCATTCGTCGTTTGCGATAAGCCGTTTTCCGTGCCTAACAACCCGATATGCGTCACAGCGTTTTGCGCCGAAACACTTGAAAAAAAAAGCAAACAACCCAAAAAGATGCTTTGCCTGATGAGCAAATAAAAATTATAAACCACGCAATCCCCTGAAATTCAAGGTGATTAAATTCAACGTGTTTCCTACCAGCCAATTTATAGGTTGGGAAATAAAACCGGCAACTTTGGTTTGCCAAGGTAATTTATAACTCAGGCCGCTGATGTACTTAATCTCTTGCTGAGCGGTTAGAATTTCTACAACGTTTTTCATGTCGTTCGACATGGGAATACGCCAAATCGGAGGGCAGGTTGGCGCCACTGAATATTGCACGCCATCCTTAGTAGAAACGCCAAACGGAGATCGGAACGGGCCGTCGAACCCGTTATGAGGCATCGGCGTTGCCAGGTAGGTGACGTATTTTTTGATCGCCCCTCGCCCTATTTCACTTGGAATTTTAATTGACATTTTGGTCAATCGAAGTTGTTCACTGCCAGGATATTCCATGATGGCATCCAATTCTGCTTTGGGAATAAATGCCGCCTCGAAACCTTCCACGCCGTCAAATTCAGCATCTAAATTTCTTGAACGGTTGTATCCATGAATAGGAATGGGTTTTTCAAATTCGACAAATTCGCCCCCGTCGCCCCAACTAACTGGCTTGAGTTCCATCACTTCAACTCGTTTTTTAGCTATTGGTAGGATATTCCTCCATGCCGGTCGTCGTGTGCCTCCAGAAAT